>JAFNGF010000255.1 GCA_017885385.1 Planctomycetota bacterium | reverse complement strand
ATCATTCTTCTTCTGGAGACCGGGCAGGAATCGGCAGAAGAGCTGCGGCATTTTCTGGAAGAGCTGGATCACCCGGCGATAGGAGTCAATTTTGACCCGGCGAATATGATTCTCTATGACAAGGGCAATCCCATCGAGGCGGTGCGGACACTATCGCCGTGGGTCAAGCACATTCACGTCAACGATGCGATCCGGACGAAAAAGCCCGGCACCTGGGGCAGCGAAGTGCCCTGGGGCGACGGCCAGGTCGGCATCAAAGCGTTTCTGAAGATGCTCGAAGAAATTGGCTTTGAGGGAACGCTGGCGGTAGAACGCGAGGCCGGCGACGACCGATTCGGCGACATAAAACTGGCAGTTGAACGGTTGACTGCTGTCAGCTAACGAAAATCTTAAAAATTTAGGGGAGAATTACGATGACCTGGCAATTGTACCTTAGTCTGAGCGTACTAATGTTTCTGGAGTACGCTGTTTGGGGCGCGTGGTATCCGGTGCTGGCGGCTCGCCTATTGGGGCCGCTGAAGTTCAGCGGCAAGCAGACAGGCTGGATATACGGGGCGCTGCCGATGGCGTGCATTGTCATGCCGTTGGTGGCCGGGCAGCTTGCCGATCAGTGGGTAAACACGGAACTTATTCTTGTGGCAGCCCACCTGGTCGGGGCCTTGCTGCTATTAATCGCAGGCTGGAAGAGAAACTTTGCCACGTTGTTCGTTGTGATACTACTTTATTCGCTCTGTTACGCGGCGACCATACCGCTGGTAAACTCCATGATGTTTTATCATTTGAAGGCCAATAATGTCGACTTAGGAAAATCGACGTATATCTTTATGTGGGCGCCAATTGCCTGGGCGCTTGTAGGCTATTTCCTGACCGGCTGGCGATGGACCTTCAAGACGGGCGAAGAGGGACGCGACTGCCTGTTTATGGCTGCGGCGCTTTCGGTAGTCATGGGTGTGACCTGCTTGCTCATGCCTCATACGCCGCCGGCAAGAACCGGAGAAATACCGATGCTCAAGGCCTTCGACATGCTCGGCAGCGCGAATTTTCTGATCTTTATTATCATTTCAATAGCCGCTGCCGGCATGATGCAGTTCTACTTTCTGGGCACGGCGCAATTTATGCAAGACAACGGCATTGCGTCCAAGAATGTGCCCGCGTCTATGGCGATCGCACAGGCGGTGCAGGCTGTCGCTACGCTGTTCCTTCTCGGTCCGCTCGTTGCAAGAGCGGGCTACAAATGGACGCTCGCCATTGGTGCTGCTTCCTGGCTGATACTATATATACTCTACGTGGCTCCCAAGCCGCGGTGGTTAATCGTCGCTTCGCAGTCGTTTCACGGCCTGGCGTATGTATTCTTCATCATTGCCGGCCAAATGTTTGGGGCAGCCATAGCGCCGGAAGGTTCGGGCGCTTCTGTGCAGGCGTTGGTCATCACCTCGCAAAGCGGCATCGGACTATTCTTGGGCACGCACCTTGCCGGCGTGGTCATGGATAAGTTTAGAAAAGAAGGCAAGTTCGCATGGCGGCCAATTTTCACGGTGCCAGGCGCTATTATGCTGGCGTGTGTTCTGGCGCTGGCGATACTATTCAAAGGATAAGCCGCACGCCCTGAAGATAATCCTCTTGTGCTTCATTGTCTGAGGTGTTACGGGGAACGAAATGAGCTGGCAATTGTATCTTAGTTTGAGCTTAATGATGTTTCTGGAGTATGCCATCTGGGGAGCGTGGTTCCCGGTCCTGGCGTCGCACCTGGTTGGCCCTTTGAAGTTAACGGGCAAGCAGACCGGCTGGATTTATGCCACACTGTGGCTGGGCTGTATTGTTGCTTTATTCACCGGAGGCCAAATCGCCGACCGCTGGGTAGCTGCGGAAAAGTTCTTAGCGGTAGTCCAGATCGCCGGAGGCATTGTTTTACTACTGGCTGCAAAAAAAGAAAAATTCTGGCCTTTACTTGGCCTGATGGGACTTTACGCCCTGCTTTATGCCCCGACTATGGGCCTGACCAACTCCGTTATGTTCACCCATGAAACTGACCGAGCCGTTCAAGGCTGGATCCGCGTCTGGGGGACAATCGGCTGGATAGTGGCCGGCGTAGGTCTGACTCTTTGGCGCCGGTGCGGCAAACTGAAGGTGACCGGCTGCGACGCCCTGGTGCTTGCGGGGATTATATCGTTGATAATGGGGGGTTTCTGTTTCTTTCTTCCACACACGCCGCCTTCCAAGCAGCCCAGCGACCCGCTGGCCTTCGTCGCTGCCTTGCGGATGCTTGGCGACCCCAACTTTTTGATTTTCCTTATTATCTCATTCATTGTCACAACGCAGCTACAATTTTATTTTGTGCCGACCGCTCCATTTCTTGAGGATTTGGGAGTTCAGAGTAAGAATCTTCCCGCGGTAATGGCCATCGCTCAGGTGGCAGAGATTTTTGGCATGGTAGTCCTGTTGCCGCTGCTGCTGCCTAATTTCCGCTGGATACTGGCTATCGGCGTAATCGCCTGGCCGGCAAGGTATATTATCTTCGCTATGATGAAGCCTTTATGGCTTGTTATTTCATCGCTGGCGCTTCATGGGGCAGGATATACATTGTTTTTCTTCGGCGGCCAGCAATATGTTGATGAGGTAGCCCCTGCGGACATCAAGGGTTCTGCGCAGATTCTTATAGTAATGGTTACGCTGGGACTTGGCAGTTTCATCGGCACGCAGATTACCGGCGCCGTGATGGACTTGTTTAAGAGCGAAGGCAAGTTCCGCTGGCGTCCGATTTTCCTTGTGCCCTGTGCGCTAACGATTGCATGTGCCATAGCGTTTCTACTGCTGTTCAAAGGATAAGAAATGTAGTGGGTCTATACCGTGAACCTGCGAAATTCGTGAATAAGCAGTTTTGTATATTTGCCGGGCTTGCCGTCGCCGATGACCGTGCCGTCAAATTTGACCACCGGCACGATGTCCTTGGTGGTTACTGCGATAAAAAGCTCATCCGCCCCAGCCGCTTGTTGTGAAGTAAGCGACTTTTCAACTATCTCTAAGCCGATATTCTCGCCCGCCTGAATTATGTATTTGCGCGTAATGGAAGGCAGAATATTTGCGGTAAGAGGTGCGGTTTGCAGTGTCTGGCCGAAGATTGCAAAAAAAGCCGACGCAGCACCTTCAGTAATAAGGCCGGCTTCATCCACCAATATTGCTTCGGCACAGCCCCTGCGGGCCGCGTCCTGCCGGGCAAGTACATTGGGCAGCAGGTTCAGCGACTTTATATCGCACCTTTTCCACCTCCAGTCCGGATGTGTCGAAACCGCAATACCTCTGGTCTTTTCATTTGCGTTGTCGGCCAGCTCGCTAATAGTCAGAAAGAAATTGGGCTTTAAGTTAGCACCCCAGATATGGTCTCGTGGCGCCGAGCCACGCGTAATGTGAAAATAGATCTTTGCGTTGGCTGTACCGGCTGCGTTAAAAGCCCTCTGGATGCGCGAGCGAATCTGGTCCATATCCACCCCGGCTATCCCGATTGCAGCCAGACTGTTGGCAAATCTCTGCAGATGCTCTTCGAGGGTGAAAATCTTGCCATCATAGCTCCGCAGCACTTCATAGACGCCGTCGCCGAAGAAAGTCCCACGGTCGAGGTAAACCGGCTCAAGCTCTTCCATACTAACAATTTGGTCCTGTATCATCGCCAACTGCATAGAATTACTCCTCATAGCTGGTGACTGGCATCTGGTTGACGGGAAATTAGTTGATTGGCGAATTAGTTGATTACTGAATTGGTAACTGGTCGGCTAATTCACTAATTCGCCAATTCGCTAATCCACCGATTACGGCTTGCTATATAACCAATTAACATTTGACAGATACCAGCAAAATTTGCTTTACAACATAAGGCTTAGTCCTTAGTATATCGGCTCAAATTAGATTTTTGAGTGAAAAAACAGGAGTTTCTACAGTGTACGCAGTAATTGAACAAGGCGCAAAACAATACAAGGTCGCCGAAGGCGACCAGCTGAATATCGAGCTTACCGAGGTCTCGCCCGAGGCCAAGACAATTGAGCTGAATAAAGTATTGCTCGTAAGTGACGGCGAGAAAACCAGAATCGGCTCACCATACCTGGAGGGGGCAAAGGTCATAGCTTCATTCAAAACTTCGGCCCAGGAAGCTGTCGTCAAGGGCAAAAAGCTTTACCCGATGCACTTTCGCAAACGCAAGGGCAGTAAAAGGCGCATCGGCCACCGCCAAAAG
>JAFNGF010000254.1 GCA_017885385.1 Planctomycetota bacterium | reverse complement strand
AGTACAATTCTGACAGACTACTAGTTGCTCTGAGCAAGCATCGAGAGAAACTTCACTGCCCGATCAAGGCCCCTACTCGGGGAACGGGGGAGTGATTGCATGAAACGAACGGTGTTTATAGCCGGCATTTGCGCAGCAGCATTGCCCGTGCTCAGCGATTCGGTCGTCCCAAAGGACACCGCTCCTGCCAGATCCCCCAAGCAAGCAGGCAAAGGTCTACCTGGGCCTCAAAGAAGTCTACAACGGATTCATCGTCAAAGCTGACGCTCGCCCCTGCCACCCGCTGGCTGACCAGGGCTACGTCTTGCACGTACAGCAGGTCCTCAGCCATGCTGATCCCGAACCTGCCAACCTCGTTGGTGGATCTATCACGCAGGAACAGGAGCTTGGCCCAGGCGGTCGGCAAGAACCGCAACGTCGGTGCTGTCTGGGCCTGGGTCTGGCGCCTGGTCTTTTCCGATCGCTTGTGTTCCGAGCTGTTCGGCGGTGTTCCCTGCTAGGCTGGGTCGCTGGTGGGGATTGGGCTTTCAGTGTCTTTGGGTTCATCTTCATTATCCTTGTCATCTTGACGTTCTTGCCTTTTACGCTTGTGACGCCGACAATACGGCAATCCGGGTGGTCCACCGTGCACAAGGAGAGAATGATGCAACAACAAATCACGCAGTTGATCGTGATGGGAGCCACTGCGTGCCTGGCAATTGCCGGCGCGCCGGCAGCGGAATTCTACGTCGCGCCCGGCGGCGACGACACCAACCCCGGGGGGTTGGGGCGGCCATTCGCGACCATCAGGCGGGCGCAGATGGCGGCACGGGAGGTGCCGGACGGCGAGAGGGTCATGGTCTACCTGCGTGGCGGGACCTACTACCTGCCGCAGACGTTAGTGTTCACGCCCAAGGATTCCGGCACACAACGAGCGCCCATTACGTACCTCGCCTGTGAGGGTGAGACCCCCGTGATCAGCGGTGGCGTGCGACTGATGCTGAATTGGCAGCCGTTTCGCGACGGCATCATGAAGGCCGCCGTGCCTGCAGGGCTTGTGACGGACCAGTTGTTTGTCAATGGCCGGCGCCAGTACATGGCACGGTATCCGAACTTCGATCCGAGTGTCCGCCATTTCAATGGCTTCGCGGGCGATGCCTTCAGTCCGACACGTGCCGCACGATGGTCGGACCCTCGCGGCGGATTCATCCATGCCATGCATGCCTACGAATGGGGTGATTTTCACTACCTGATCACCGGCAAAGGTGCGGAAAACGAAGTCACCTATGAGGGGGGCTGGCAGAACAACCGCCGCATGGGTATGCACAAGACCTATCGCATGGTGGAGAACATCTTCGAGGAGCTCGACGCGCCCGGCGAGTGGTTCCACGATGTGAAGGCCGATGTGCTTTACTTCTATCCGCCCAAGGAACTGGATCTGAGCAACGCCACCATTGAGGCGGTGCGGCTTAGGTACTTGGTCGAGTTTCGGGGCACGCAGGACAGGCCGGTTCGCTTCATCAGCCTGGAGGGCTTAACGTTCCGCCATGCAGCCCGCACGTTCATGGAGAATAAAGAGCCGCTGCTGCGGAGCGACTGGACCACCTATCGCGGCGGAGCGATCCTGCTCGATGGCGCCGAAGACTGTGCCGTCCAGGATTGTACGCTCGATCAGGTCGGCGGCAACGGCATCTTCGTCAACAGGTACAACCGGCGGATTGCGGTCCGCGGGTGCCACATCGTCCAGGCGGGCGCCAGCGGTGTCGCATTTGTTGGCGACCCCAACGCCGTCCGCAATCCGCTGTTCGAGTATGGCCAGCGGCAGAGCTATAAGGATATCGACAAGACCCCGGGTCCCAGGACCGACAACTACCCGGCCGATTGCCTCGTCGAGGACTGCCTGATCCACGAGACCGGCCGGGTCGAGAAGCAGACTGCCGGTGTGCAGATCTCCATGTCGATGGGTGTCACCGTCCGCTACTGCTCGATCTACGATGTGCCGCGGGCCGGGATCAACATTTCCGAAGGCACCTTCGGCGGTCACGTGATCGAGTCCTGCGACGTGTTCGATACGGTCCTCGAAACAGGCGATCATGGCTCATTCAACGCCTGGGGCCGCGACCGATACTGGGGTCTGAAGGGCATCGATCTGAACACGGTCACGCTTGGCGAAGATCGCGACCTGCCGGTCCTGGACATCGTCAAGCCCAATATCCTCCGCAACAACCGCTGGCGATGCGACCACGGCTGGGATATCGATCTGGACGACGGCTCCAGCCGATATGAGATCTACAACAATCTGTGCCTCAACGGCGGTCTGAAATTGCGGGAGGGATTCTATCGGCTGGTCGAGAACAACGTCATCGTGAACAACTCTCTCCACCCCCACGTCTGGTATGGCAACAGCGAGGACGTGTTCCGCCGCAACATCGTATTCGCCGCATACGGGCCGATCCGCGTCAACAAGTCCTGGGGCAAGCAATGCGATTTGAACCTGCTGCACAAACCCGGGCAAACACGGCCTTCGCCGGCCTCCGGCTTGCAGCAGCAGAGCGGCCTCGATGCCAATTCCATCGAGGTCGATGCGATGTTCATGGACCCCGCGAACGGGGACTACCGGGTCGGGAACGGATCGCCCGCATTGAAGCTCGGCTTCAGGAACTTCCCCATGGACCAGTTCGGCGTGCAAAAGCCCTCGCTCAAGGCAATGGCCCGCACGCCGCAGCTTCCCAAGTCCCCGAAAAGTGCGTCCGAGCCGGGGACTATGCGCGATGGTCATGTCGTCGATTGGCTCGGCGCAAAGGTCAAGAATGTCATCGGTCTCGGTGAAGTGTCTGCGGCCGGATTGCCCGGCGAAGTTGGCGTGGTGGTCCTCGACGTGCCGGAGCAGAGCGAGGCCGCCAGGAGCGGTCTGCGGCAGGGCGATGTGATTCTCCGATGCGGCGGCAAGCAGGTCGACACGCTCGAAGATCTGGTGCGGGCCTGTCGCGACATTCCTGCCGGGCGGAAAGCGAGGTTAGAGGTCTTTCGCAATCAGCAGCCCATCCGCCTGAAGGTCCCTGCGGCCGAGCCTCGCTAGTTGATGGGACTCACCTGGAAGTGAATTGGACCATGAGAATACGACTCGCATATGGCGGGAAGGGTCTAATGGGAGAACCTTCGTTCCGCGTCAATGGTTGAGACTCGGCGAGTTGCGATTCCATCGCAGGTGCATCGCCATGGTGCCGACCTCACGGCCAACCGTCATTACGGATGGCACATGGCATCGTGTAGGTTTTGTTTGGGATGGTTCGAAGCGTACTCTCTATGTCGACGATGTCGAGGTCGGGAGCGACACGCAGTCCAGCCTGGCGGCATCGGCCGGCGGCGGGGCCGTGACGTGGACGGGGCGAATTGTCGACAAAATTGCCTACAATTGGTATCACGTCCAACCGGTTTGCGTGCTTGAAGTCGGTTCTCTGCCCTTTGGGCTCGGTGCACAGAGGACGGCGTGCAACCTGGGCGAATCATTCGACGAGGAAGGCACCCTGGCGGCATACACTTACGTCGTGTTCTGGCACGTCGGCGATTACTACGTTTTCGACAGACCGGCATAATCCTTACTGGCACAATCAAACGCCGTCGCTCCGTTCGGCGTGTATCCCCAGGCGTGGGCCTTGCGGCGATCCCGTCTGGCCCCGCTGTTGGGCGGCATTGAATCCGGTCCTAGTCTTTGCGCCGTTGGCCTATCTCGATGAAACATACGAATGCAGCTACAACTCGCATCGGGTCATTGGCTGCCACATTCTTGATTGTCTTTCAATCCCGATGACCGCGTGCGGGAGTCATGCGTTCCCCAACCCCGCTTACCAGGGCTACCGCCGTCAGCAGGAACCCCAGAGGTGTCCAGATCACAAAGCTCACCACGACTGGGATTAACAGGACCGGCGTTCCGGTAAAGACCGACAATACAAGAGCCAAGCCAAGGATCAGCGCGAACAGGATCCTCACAAGGCTCGATTCCCGCGTCTCCACCTGGACCGCGGTGCCGGGCATTGGTTCTCGTCTGCGGTGCAGCCAAAGGCCGGCGATGACCAGTGCGTAGAAGATGAAGGTGAGCAACTGGACCGGGGCCGAGGGCAGTCCCTGGGGCCTCAGGAAGACGTACGTTACTCCATACAGCAGTACGAGGTATATGGACAGCCCGACAAATCCCCAGCGGCTAAAGACCACAATGGGGCGCGCATCTGAACAGGATAGGGCAGACCGCGCTAGCCGTGACAGCACAAGCAGGAGAACGAGCACCACCGCCAGGTTCATGGTGAGGTTTGCCGGGCCACCTGAGTTCATGCCCAAAACGCTCACGAAGGACAAAACCAGGTAGACTTGCACCACCCAAGCGCCCTTGCTCTTTCCTGTGAACCAGGCCAAGTCGGGAAACAACCGCCGCAGGGCTGGGCAGAGCACGCAGGCCACTACCAGCGGAACAATGAAGGACGCCAGCGGGTGAAAGAGAAATACCATGCTTATCTCGGAGAATCCGTACGGCCCAATGCTGCCCATGACGAGCTTTCCGTCACCGCTATAGCCATACCAGATAACCTTAGTGATCCATGATTCATATAAGCCGAAGAGCACGCCCCACAGGTAGAGTGACCACAGCGATGTCCTACCTGTNNAGCCCGACCTGGATGGAGGCGCCGGAGAACACTTCGGCGCAAATGAGTACGATCAGTCCGATCAGCAGACGCGGGAAGACAACGTTGGACCGGGAGGTGCCTGGCGGATTGCCTTCCGTTCCCGGTTTCGATGCGAGGGCGCGCTCGATCCCACCGGGTTTCGGCGTTTGCCCGCTCCCGTCATCTGTCTTTTTCTCTTCCTTCATGGCCTCGTCACCTTGGGAGTCGACCGCGGCACTAACGTGAGAGTGATGTTCTACCCTATTTCAGTGGTTCTTCATCGCGCGTTGTCGAGCACCTGCTCCCGGCGAAATGGTCGCTCGAAATGGGCACGCCACAGACGATAGGCAGGACGCTCATTTCCCTTTCCGTCCAGCAGACCACAGTCTCGCCAGACACCGAAGAACTCGGGGGCTTCCGCCCGAATCTTCTCCCACAGACCATCGTAGTCGCGGGGAAGGAACCAGATGAAGAACTCAGCCTCTCGCCTGTGGGCGAAGGACAGCAGCTTGTCCAGCACCTGGTATTGGGCCTGGGGACTGGCGGGGATGGTGAAGCCCAATGACTTGAGAACGACGGGTTCTGCTGGTTGGCCTGATTCCGAGAAGACGTACGGCTTCTCGAATCCGTCGAATTCCTTCTCCAGCCATGACAGGCAGTCGTCCATCCGGTCACCCAGCATGGCCATGAACGGATAGAAACTTACCGCGACAAGATCGCTGTATTTCATCAGCTCCTTCGTTGCGGCAAGCATCTGGCTGCGGTCTTTCCAGTCGGGATTGAGCATGTTGTGCAGTGTGAAAGTGAAGCATATCGGCAGGTTAGGATTGTCGCGTTTTAAAGCCTGGTAGACCTCACGATGAAGACGTGTGTAGGCGTGCCACACGGAATGGTTGTTATGATACAATTCGTTGACCTCAATGCCGATCGTCATGTAGTCCGGTTGGAAATATCCGATCGCCCGGCGGCAGTAGTCCAGATACGATTTGACCACGATGGGATCGTCCAACATCTTGCCGACGAATGGTCTGGGTAAAGGAAGGTTCTCTGCGGCTGCTCGATAGCCCGCAATACCGGACCGACCATTGTTCAGTGGCGACAACGACAGATACACCCTTCCTTTCGGAGGTTTTGCATCCTTATGGCGTTGCCAGTCCTCCATGAGCTTCGGATGAAAGGGCCTGTCCTCATGGGCTTCGAGCCAGGGCACACCCTCCAGGTGCACCGAGATTACGTCGGCGTTGTTAGTCAGAAACCGTCTCGTCGCGGAAAGGGCTTCGAGTGTCATATCATAAGGAAATGGCGTGAGGCCCATCCGGAATCCTCGCTTCACGATGTCTCCCTTCGGGTTGTGTTTTGCCAACATAGCATCGTCCTGGCAGAGGGCTACCGACATAAGCCCTAATGTCACCAGAATCACCCCTGTCTTCAAACAATGGCCTGTGTCAATACACATGATGAGTCTCCTATGTCGCGCTCGCCGGTCTCCGCGGGCGTGATGCGCAACCGTTCATGCGAATAATGCCAAATAGAATCAGTGTTCGCGAGAACAAGCTTCATAGTATCCTCCGAGCCTTTCGTGTTCAACAGCCGTCTGGAAGGCGGCAGCAGGCCGTTGGGTGACTGCCGGCGAATTCTGCGACAGCCGGATTAAAACCCGTGCAATAAAGGGAAAGCCGAAACGATTAACCTCGGAAAAAGTAGTCTGGCCGTGGAGAAGACACGCCAATGGGGACGTGTCGTTGCGCGACTGCTTGTGAGTCCTGAGACAACCGGACTAACTGTCATGTGATGAAAAGAGCCGTTTTCGGCCTGCTTCGTGCGCGCACTGGCCCTGTTAGCTGGCAGGACCGGTCCAATAGATTTCGCCAAGAGAGAACGGTCATAACACAATAGTGGGGACATTTGTCGAGTAGAAGAGTGCGATCCTATGGCGGGCGTGGCCGAAGCTTTGGATATCACACCATAAGCGCAAATTTGACACTGATTAATGTGTTAGTCTACGAGATTTCCTTGTGTCTTATGTTAATTGAA
>JAFNGF010000253.1 GCA_017885385.1 Planctomycetota bacterium | reverse complement strand
GACAATCTGGGCGAGGCTCTTCGGCATCGCTGCCTGTAACGCAAGCTTTCCAATATCATGCAGTAGACCCGCGTAGTAGGCCAGCTCCGGTTCTATCTTATCCGTTGTGATGGCAGCGAGTTCTTTGGCGGTGCAGGCGACGGCCAGGCTGTGAAGTATAAGCTCTCTCTCAGGCACAATTGTGCCGTTGTCGGAGCCGTGCTCAAGCTCAGAGGCGCCAAGCACCTTAACTGACAGGATAGCCTGGCGAACCAAATCCGCCGGCAGCTTGTCGAGTGCCAGGCGAAGCGAGAACTTCAGGCCCCGCAGGTCCACGCCTTGCTGGTGCGAAAGCGAAAAAATCCTGGCGGCAAGCGCAGGATCTGATTCAACAATATCAGCTAAGTCGGAGGGAGAAAATCGGCTTTGCAAAAACTTGGAGAAATACTGTATGGCAACGCAAGGCAGGGTCATAAGGGAATCGAGTCGGCCAATGCCAAGCTCGGTCTGCCGGGCGGCTGCTGTATCGGCACCTTCGGCACGCATCTCATTGTTCTCGCGCTTCAACGGAAGGGTCGCGCATTATCCGTTTACAGTTAAATTTTCCCTGGACTGTTCCTGTGAACCACCAGGATTTAGTTCGCCTAAAGCGGCGGTGTTTTTTATCTTATCTTCAGGGCAGCGCCGACTTTGTCGGTAAGCTCGGTGATGGTAAAGGGCTTTTTTATAAAGCCCTCGGCACCAGATTTCAAGAGCTGGTCGATCTCATCCTGCTTGACGACGCCGCTTACGATGATGATCTTGGTGTTTTCGAATTCCGGGTTGCTTTTGACTGTCTGGCAGACTACGTTGCCGTTGACATCGGGCAGCATGTAGTCCAACAGTATCAAGTCGGGCCGGAACTGCTGCGTCGACATCCCTGCCTCGTAGCCGCTGGACGCTGTCTTGATTTCGAATCTGCCATCGCGCCCTAAGACGTCGGCCATAAGCTCGACGATCTCGGCATCGTCGTCGACAATGAGCACTCTTTTTTTGCCGGACTCCAGGTTGTCCGGAGGGATACTGTTGTCCTTCATGAACTTGATCAGGCTCTGGCGTGGAATCCTGCGAAATCTTGAGCCCGGAACGCGAAAACCCTCTAGTCTACCGGAATCGAAGCAACGAATGATTGTCTGTTGGCTTACTCTGCAGATTTCGGCGGCCTCACCGGTGGTAAATAGATCCTTCATTCTCTTCCCTTCCTTTTTAGCCAAATCCGTTTGACACAAGGCCTCTCCAGATTGCCTTTTTGGCCTAAATTAACCAGGCAATAGAAAATTGTCAAGCACAAAAAATATCTTAGGACGAGATTTTAGTTATGAGAGAGCAGATATTATTAGCCCTGACGCAGACCGGCCCTGCTCGATGGTAATTTTGGTGGAATCGGCGCTTTGGAGAATAGGCCGAGCTAAAACAAAAATCATAAGAATTCACAGGGGTTCTTCCAACTCCGTGATGCTATCTTGCTTGTCGGAAGCCAAAGTTGCTCTGCGGACCACCTTTACACGACATTCGCTTCTCACGCGTTTTCGGGAGAATTCTCACAAGTTAATAGAGGCGAACTGCTTAAGCGTAAAAATAGTTGATTTGGAGAATTGGCAAAAGCTTGCCTAAATGCGCAAGCGATGCCAAGGTTCTAAGCAGAAGGTGCGTCAGAAATAGGTGATCTCTGAGCCAAAATTTGTGGACATTTCTGGTTGTTAAGGTAGGAAATATTTGGGCCATTTCTGCTCTTGGCAGCACAGAGACCCGGAATTGAGTCGTAGACCTTAGAAGAGAGGATGCGGGCAGTGATTTGAGGCGTTTGTCTATATGCCTCACGCAACCGACTCAGGCACACATCGGATGAGTTAACTTTTGTCCGGGCGATGGACTTTAGAGGGGAGCAGATGCAGTTTTTCGCACTAGCAAACAGGTTTTTGCACTGCGAGACGAACCCCTTTTGGTTTGACGATGGGCGGCACATTAGCTAAACTTGACGAGGAGTTCTTTCGGTCGTTGGCTTTTAGTCAGAAGAAGCAAGGAGCCAGATCATGCAAAANNAAAAGCATAAAACAATTTCCCGACGTGGTTTTCTACAAACGGCGACAGGGGCGGCTATTGGAGCGGTAGGGTTTCCCTATATAGTCCGGTCTTCGGCGCTGGGAAAAGCTGGTGCTGTGCCGGCCGGCAGCCGAATTACGGTTGGATGCGTTGGAGTCGGGCCACAGGGCACCGGCGTGATGGGAAACTTTCTCGCTCAAAAAGATGCCAGGGTTGTCGCAGTTTGCGATCTTAAAAAGCCGGCACGAGAACAAGCCTGCAACCTGGTCAACAAGCACTACCAAAATGAGGACTGCGCNNTCTTATTGCCCGCAACGACATCGATGTAGTCTCAATCGCCACCACGGATCACTGGCACGTTTTGGTGTCACTGGCGGCGGCAAGGGCAGGCAAAGACATTTATCTTGAAAAGCCGATGGGCCTGAGCGTGGCTGAAGATCAGGCGCTGCGAGAAACCTGCCGTCGCTATGGAACTATTTTTCAGTTCGGCACTCAGCAGCGCTCCAGCAGGGATTTTCGCTTTGCCTGCGAATTAGCTCTGAACGAACGAATCGGCAAGCTGCACACTATCAACGTCTGGTCGCCCGGCAGTGCCTCGGGCGGCTCGCCGGAGCCGGCGCCCCAGCCCGATTGGATCGATTACAATATGTGGCTTGGACCAGCACCATATACGCCTTACACCAAGGACCGCTGCTNNTGGGCTTCATCGCCGGCTGGGGCGTCCATCCGCTGGATATTGCTTTATGGGGCGGCGGTGAGAAACTCGCCTGCCCGGTGGAAATCGAGGGCAAAGGCGTCTGGCCGGACCCTGCGGGAGTATGCGACACGGCTATGAACTGGAACGTCGTCGCCAAATACGATAGCGGCGTAACGATGAACTTTACCGGCTGCCCGTACCCTGATGAGTGGCGAAAACGCTACGGGCGGACGACAGACCACGGCACAGCCTTTGAAGGCGCCGAAGGCTGGGTCCACATCGATCGCTCCGGCATCAATGCTCATCCAAAAGAATTGCTGCAGACAGAATTTGGGCCCAACGAAATTCGCCTGACCGAAAGCAACAACCACGCAAGGAATCTTCTGGATTGCGTGAAAAGCCGGGCCCAGACGATATGTCCCATTGACGCAGCGGTGCAGGCTGATATAGTTTGCCAGATTAGTGATATCGTGATACGGCTCGAGCAGAAGCTGCGATGGGACCCGGCAAAAGAGCGATTCGTCAACAATGACGCAGCCAACCGCCGACTTGTTCGCTCTATGCGCAGCCCCTGGCGGCTATAAGTCGGAACACATTCGCGCTGAGGACTATAAGGAGATAAGCAAAATGGCAAGGAAATTCGTTTGGGTACTGGCTTTGGTGTGCGTTCTTTCGGCTGCATGTCGATCGGTAGAGAAGCTGTCCTCCAAAGCAGCAGGCTGGCGCAACCTTTTTGACGGCAAGACGCTGAATGGCTGGAAGGCCAGCGAGAATAAAGACACCTTCAGTGTCCGCGACGGGATGATTGTGGTCAAAGGTCCTCGCAGTCATCTCTTCTATGTAGGCCCGGTGGAAAATGCCAGCTTTAAGGATTTCGAGCTCAAGGCAGATGTTATGACCGAGCCGGGCTCTAACTCGGGCATATATTTTCATACCGAGTATCAGCAGACCGGCTGGCCCAGCAAAGGCTATGAGGTCCAGGTTAACAACAGCTATAAGGGAGACTGGAAAAGAACGGGCAGTCTTTATGACGTTGTCAACGTCAAGGATGCGCCCGCAAAGGACAACCAGTGGTTTACCGAGCACATCATCGTCAGCGGCAAACACATCGTCATCAAAGTCAACGGCGAAACGGTGGTCGATTATACCGAGCCGGAAAACGTTATCCGTGAGGATTGGCCGGGCCGCAAGTTGTCAAGCGGGACGTTTGCTCTGCAGGGACACGACCCAAATAGCATCGTCTATTTCAAGAATATTATGGTTAAGCCGCTGCCCTCAGAGCCGGCTAAAAAAATTAAAGCGGTGGTGGTTACCGGTGGGCACGACTTTGAAGAAAAACCGTTTCTGTCGCTGTTTGAAGGGTACGATGATATTGAGTACGTCCGGGCAGACCAAAAGGACCACAGCGAGATATTTGAGGATATAAGTGCCTGGGACTACGATGTGATTGTGCTATTTAATATGACTCAAAACATATCGCCGAAAAGACAGGAGAACTTTATCAAGCTCTTGAATCGCGGCGTGGGAGTGCTGGCGTTGCACCATTCGATGGGGTCTTTCCAGCAGTGGGACGAGTACGGCAAGATAATCGGGACTAAGTATTATTTGCAGCCGACAAGTCAGAATCCTGCCAGCACATACAAGCACGATGTCGATTTCAAGGTACACATAGCGGATAACAAGCACCCGATCACGCGCGGCATCGGTGATTTTTCTACCCACGATGAAACGTACAAGAATTGCGGATTCCAGAAGGATAATCGCGTGCTGTTGACCACGGATGATCCAACCAGTGACAAGCAGATTGGCTGGGTCAGACAATATGGTAAGGCAAATATCTGCTGCATACAGGTGGGCCACGGCCCCAGCGTGTACGCCGAGGCAAGCTATCGGCAATTGATAGCACGGTCGATCAGATGGTGCGCGGGCAGAGGCAATTAAGAAGGAGGATATCCATGTCATCGAAACTGAATCGTCGCAGATTTATCAAGAAGTCGCTCCAGATTTCTGCCGGCAGTGTGGCAGCGTTACACGTTGCTGGGGCAAGGTTATTTGCTAAAGATAAGGGTGAAAAAGTTGTTACGGCCCAAAGCGGTGCGGCACCAAAAGCTACGCTGCCGCAGGGACGGATCGGCAATCTCAGCGTAAGCCGGGTGCTGCTGGGCGGAAATTTGCTGACACACTACACCCACAGCAGAGACCTCAAGTACGTGTACAATTTGACCGCCCACTACAACAGCGAAGAGAAAATCTTCGAGACAATGGCGCTGGCCGAGGCTCACGGTATCAACACACTGTCAATACATAACCCGCCCGGCATTGTGGATATGCTCAAGAAATACCGCCTGCGCAAGGGCGGCAAAATGCAGTGGATCATCTGCTCCACCGCCCCCGTTGAGCCGGGCATGAAGGCGTACACTGATGATGTAAAAGCCTTGGTTGACGAAGGCACGGATGCAATCTATCTGTGGGGCGTGCACTCCGACCGGCTTATCGCCGAGGGTAAGATCGATTTGATTGGGCAGGCTGTTGAAATCGCCAAAGACCTCGGCGTCCCGTCAGGCGTCGGCGCGCATGATCTACGCGTGATTATCGAGTGCGAGAAACGCAAAATCCCCGCCGACTTCTATATTAAGACATTTCATCACCACAATTACCCGAGTGCGCCAAAACCTGACGAGCTAAAGGGCGCTTACAACGAAGTCCCCGGCTACTGGTGCAGAAATCCGCAGGAAACCGCCGACTTTATGAAAACGGTCGAAAAGCCCTGGATTGCATTTAAGGTGATGGCTGCCGGCGCCATTCCGCCGCAGGATGCGTTCAAATACGTCGTTGAAAATGGCGCCGACCATATCCTGGCCGGCATGTTCGACTTTGAGATCGCCGAGGACGTTCTGATCGCCAATAAAATCCTGGCCGACGCCAAACGTACTCGCCCCTGGCGAAGCTGATACACTAATCAGAGATGTTTAGCCCTCACCCCTGTGGTGGGGG
>JAFNGF010000252.1 GCA_017885385.1 Planctomycetota bacterium | reverse complement strand
TTCAATCGTCATAGGACACAAGGAGAAATCCGTGCCAACAAGATATTCACCGGGCGGCACGCCGGTGAACTCAAAGCTACCATCTTCTTTGCATTTGGCGGAGCCGCCCCATTTGCCAAGCTGCTCACCCGGAGGCCGAATATGAATATGGATCTCACCAGCCGGTACTTTCCCATCCGCATCAACAACCTTACCTCGAATAATGCCCGTGCCCGTCATCGTAAGCCTGATTTGCTTCGAGGGAATTGGATACCTTTCGAATATCGAGTCGGCTTGATGTAAACCTTCGGCCCGACACCTGATACTTGCAAAACCCTTGGGCAGATCCGGAATCTCGAACCTGCCCTGTGCATCTGTCAGCACGGGGCTGTCTGCTTGGTGCCGATACCCATTCCCATCAGGTCCAACGAAATCACCCGCCTGTACCCCGACGCCCTGCAGAGGGGCTCCCTTTGCATCGGTCACAATGCCCGTGATAGAAAACGGTCTTAGCAAACCAACTTCAAAATCGTAACATTCTGCCAGCGTATTATCATACCGCTCTAACTCAAGCGAGACGTAGCCTTCTGCCAATACGCTGACTTCATAAAAACCAAGAGGAACCTCGTCGATTTGGCAAAGCCCACGGGCGTTCGTCGTGACGTCCTTGACCGTTTTCCACTCGTCGCCGCCGGAACCAGGCCTGGCGCTTTTGCCCGTGCCGGCTTCTGTGCTCTGGACGCGCTCCAGCAACAAAACCCTGGCCCCGGCAATCGGCTTCTTGGTTTCAAGATCTAACACCTTACCATGCACCAGGCCCCTGCCCGCAAACTGTGGGGCAACGGATCCCGGCCTTCGATCAATAACCACGACGTTGGCCGGAACCTTCACATCGTTCCAGATTATGGGATTGTCCGCACCAAGATATACATCGACTCTTGGTACCGGCATTGTTTTCCTGGCCTTATGAACCGGCTTTGTCGAGCCAGAATCAGCCAGGCGATAGAAATTCCTCGAACTATTGTTCAGAGAATCCCAGTTTTTCGCGACCCACGCCAAAAAGGTCCAATCAACCCGCCCATCTACTACAAAGTCCTTCTTCGGGCCGTTATGCACGACAAGCTCAAGCCTCTTAGCCTCAATGGCGGCAAATCTGGCCAGAGCTTGATTAAACTGGCTTGTATTCTCGCAACGATACAGGAAATGATACTCGCCGCCCCCGAACGGTGGGCCTTCCCACCAGCCGAAACGAGTCGCCAGGTTTGCCATCTCTACGGAACCGTAGGGCCAGCCGCGGTCTTCAATTGGTTCGCCGCCCCCAACAATAATCAGCGACATTCCAACATCGCAGAGCAGTATGATGATACCCAGAATTACCAGAAGGCTGAGTATCTTACCCTTACTGTTCATAGTCTGATCCTTCCCTCTGTTTCGTCAATACTTCTTCTCGCGTCCCATGATACGTTCTTACTCTGTATCCGAATGACTGTTTGCTTCGCGGCTGGAGTGTTAGCTTAAAACGGGCGTGCGTAGCATCGTATTTCTCATAAGAAACATCTTTATCCTCTAGCTGCAACGTCCAGCACGCTGTGCCAAAGCCGCGCGTGATTTCAATATCTATAGGCAGCGCTCTTGTGTTGGCAACCTCTACCTTCCAGGTGCATATCTCATCCCAGCCGGCGACGTTCTTCTTCCCGTCAAAAACGTAATTGTCGGTCTTGAAATCCATCAATATCGGCTCAGCGCCAACCAATCGAGCTGGACCGAGATTCAACTCAACCTCCTCATCCACCGGGATATACTTGATATCCGTCCCACCAACATACGACAGATACCCCTGCTCGTCAGCCTGGCTATATATCCTGACAGTGCCATTCGGGATAGGCGTATCGCCAAGATTGTGCTTTTTGTCGTTGGCGAAGGAAACAAATCTTATCGTCTGCTCGCCCCATCGCTCTTCATCATATTTATATAGGCTCTTTACCGCAATATCCTCAGCCTCAAACGAAAGCAGGCGCTTGCCCCACTTATCCGGTATGGTCTCAGTGCCCTCAATTGTATAAAGAAAGTATTCGCTCAGACCCTCTTTCCTTATTTCCTTACGTCCTAATTCATCAACTATGTTGCCTCTGCCCGAAAAGTTGCGATAGTGGTCCAATGCGTCCCCATTTGTAATGGCCGCACCTGCCCCGCCAAAGGCACCACCATAACCTAAACCACGTAGGGGCATCGGCACACCATACGGATACGGGCGTTTCGCCAGTTCCGCAATTTGGTCAAGAAGGTGGACTTTGCCCACAATTAGGCGGGTCTGGGCGTTCTCGTAATCTTCGCCGGAATTGTTGCCGACGCGGACATAACCGTCTAAACGCATCGTCTTTTCACCTTGCGAAAGTGTCCCCATATAAAACGCCCGCCAGGATAGGCCGCTTGTAAAATAAGTAATCTGGAACGGTACTCGGCCGCTGACCTCCGAGCGGATCAGCCAGCGGCCAAGCTCCCGCAGCCTCGGTGGAAACACCAACTGCTGTACGTCAATCTTGTCGGCCTCCTGCAGCGGCTCTAAACTCAGTGAAGTCGGGTCAATCAAGGTATTTGCCCACATAAATTGCAGCCAGTTCCAGCCCTTCTTTAACGTTAGATTCCGCCTCTCCCGCACAAGCGTCAAATCAGCAGAATTGTAGATAGTTATCTGCACATCCTCCCGCCTCGGCAATGTCACTAACTCTATCGCACTTGCAGGTGCAAAAGGAATATCTTCAGAGATTGCAGCCCTATCTGCAGCACCACCGGCAGCACCCGACAAATATCCCTCGGGCTCACTCGCCTTCGCTGCCAACGCTACCGACTCTTCTATTATGGGCGTCTTTTTCTCCATAGCAACCACCGGAGCAATCTCCTTCTCCGCCAAGTCGGTGGGCCTTTCTGGTGCCTGCCTGTTCAAATAAGTAACCAGAAACAATAGCCCCACCAAAAGCACAGCAGCCGCACCGAGCCAGGGAAGACCCCGCCTGAAAGGCGGGGCTAAATATCTCTCGACCCGGCTCGAGACAGGTTTAGCCCCACGTTTCACGTGGGGTTTTTCTGCGGCCTGCTCAATCACCCGTGAAATCAAATCTTGAGACGCCCTTACATCCTCACGCAATAAATCCAGTGCTGCAAATTTACGCCTTAGCTGCTCTAGATGCCGGCGACACTCGGCGCAGGCTTGAAGATGCCCGGCAATTTCCTCCAGATAAATATCGGAGACCAGCTTGAACTGGTACTGAATAAGCTCGCCTTTTGTAAGATGACCTTTCATTCTACGCTTTCTGAGGGTTCCCGCTCCGCGGGGTCCCAAATATCAGGTAATCTATCCGCCAGCTTTCTAAGTGCCCTAAACATCTGAGTCCTTACCGTCCCGATGGAACAACCTAAAGCCTCCGCTATCTGCCCGTAACTAAGCTGCTGATAATATGCCAGGATAAGCGTTGCCCGCTGCCTGGCCGGCAATAGCTCGATAGCTTGCCGCACCTTCTCGGCCTGTTCGGCTTTTATCGCCTGGTCACAAGGATTGCACTGATTATCCGGTGCAACAACTGTACCAAATTCTTCATCGCTGTCGGCACAATCTACCTTTCTATTCAGCGACACCAATCGCAGGCGTTTGCGCCTGCGTAAGCCGTCTATAGCCACGTTGGTCGCGATCGCAAACAGCCAATTCTTGAATGCGCCCCCGGCAAACGTGTGGGCCTTTTCATGCACACGCCTGAAGGTCTCCTGAAAAAGGTCTTGAGCTTCTTCTCGATCTCCGCTCATTCGCGTTAAATATCCGAGCATATTATCTGCGTATCGGCGGACGATTTCGCCGAACGCCGCCTTATCGCCCTGACAATGGGCGGCAATTAGGCTTTCGTCGGTGTTATCCATTGAGGCTACCTGTTCTATCTGAGGGTATAGACGCTCATCGTAGCCCATCAGTTGACAGCCAAAAGTAAATTATTGGTAAAATCCGACGCCCCAGCCAATCTACGCCGGCAAAGCGGAGGGTCTTATGGTCCCGACATTGATGCGGCCTCGGTTCCGCATACCTGGCAGAGCTGCAGGCCGCTGCCTTGGGACGTATAGAAAATCCGGCCATTCGAGACGACCGCTCCGACGCACTCCCGTACATCCACGCATGGGCCGGAGGACACAAACTTATTGCCGTTCGACGTGTCAATCATATCCATGTTGGCGCCAAGCAGGTAGGGCTCCGACAAAGTGAATCGCGTGCAGGCATAGCCATAGTCGAAGATGGACAGGATTCTGCCGGTGGCCCTATCTATTAAATAGCTGGGTTTGCCGGTGGAGGCGTGCGTAAAGAGAAAATTCTTTCCTATCGTGACTANNTCCAGACACCACACATAGCGATTTTCGGTTTGCTCATTGGGGGGATTGTAGCCGCCTAAATACAGGCGTCCATTCTCTGCAGAGATTGTGGTGCCGGCAGTAACATAATATTGGGTTGTCTGCCAGATGACTCGTCCGGTCGCCGGCTCGATTGCTGCGGTAAGACCCCGTGATTGGGGATGGCCTTCTTTAGTGCGGCCCGCGTAGCCGAAGAAGCAAGAGTAGTACAGCGTGTCATCCATCAAGCACAGGCCGGCATCGTTCCCGCCGTAGCCGAGCTGCGAAAAATCTATTGTCCAAATTTCCTTGCCCGTATCTATGTCCCACGCTCGCACCAGAGGTTTGTGGTCTTTTGGATAATAAGGATTGTCGTGGCCGTAAATCCAGCTCATTATCTCGGCCCCACCCGGGGCTTTTACAGGTTCGCCCTTGTGAACGTAGGCTTTTTCTGTGCCCTGTGGGGCGTAGCTTCCGGCGCCAAAGACGTAGACGGCAAGGTTCTTGCATACGATTGGAGGCTGCTGCCGGCTCCAACTGGGTGAGCCGGTAAAAGGCGCCTCCCATAATAGCTTTCCGGTGGCCGCGTCCAGGCAGCGCATAAAGGATTTCTTCATTCCCGCCTGGGGGACCAGCAGACGCTCGTTATGATAAATCGGGCAGGTAAAAGAGATGTGCACGCCGGGCCAATATCGCCGCCATAATAGGCGCCCTGTTTCCTGCTCGACGGCAAAAACCTGACCTTCGGCAGTGTGTGTGTACATCCGTCCGCCGCCGCACACGGGAAGATGCTTGAACGTCCCTTCATACCGGCGAATCCATTTGATCTTAAAAGGCGGACTTATGCCCTGGTCGTTTGAATTTGTGCTGGATAGGTTGCCAAAGTTCGTGAACCAGTCGTACTTTGAGTCGGCGAATTTGCCCGTTAGGGGGCTTCGAATCTTATGGAGTTGAAGGTCCTCGGTTGGCAGCGGCGCTTCGCCCTTTGGTCCCAGTACGTACAGGTAGCCATCTTCGCAGCCGAAATATATCCGGCCATCGCAGACAGCAGCCGGCGCAGAAATTGCTTTGCTAAAAGCGGTCTTAAACGACCACGATTCCCCATTGCCGGATAGTGGCACAACGTAAAGGCTGCCGTCCAGGCCGCCAAATACGCCGCTATCACGAAGAAGAATGGGCGGGGCGATGGAGGGATAACCGCCCAGAAATTGGGTCGGCTTGCCGGGAGAATGTCTGCAGAAACCAAAGCCCTCCTCGGGCCGGCACCTGTAAACATCCTGGCCGCGCACACTCACCGAACAAAAGCTAAATAGACCTGGGCGGTTTATCTCTGTCTGCGTGCCCGAGACGTAATCTGTCTCGGATTTGTTCTCACGCAGCCGAATTATTTCTACTCGTCCGGTATTATCCCGCCGATGCCACTGCCGGTAGATTTCGCCGTCTTGCCCCACGCTCAGGCCAAAGGTGGCGGGGGTCTCGGAGCCGGCGTAGGCGGGCACTGCGGCTGTTCCGCGAAGTTTGGCACTGCTGCCTGCATCCTCCAGACAGATGGCCGAGCCACCGGCAGGAATCACCAGCATTTTGCCGCCCACAACCACATCGGTTGAACAACAGAATTGATCTTGCCAGGTCACGCGTCCTTTTTTGAACTTGCACCAATCTTCGCCGCTCCAGCGGTTGAAGGTTATGCCCAGAACCTCTTTGACAAAATCCCAGACCCAGCAGATTGTGCCGTCAGGATCAAGGGCATAGACTTTCGAGCCAAGCGTGGCAAAGTACACGCGGTCGTTGGCTGCTACAGGGCTGCTAAATATAGGCTCACCGCAGACAATCTCTTTGACAACCGTTCCACGAGACGCATCAAGTACGTAATATGAACCAGCCATTGTCCCGAAGTGCAGGTAGCGTCCTGCGATTGCCGGGGATGACACGTTATTACAGTTGGTTTTGCCGCCGCGGCTCTGAAACCGCCACACAATATCCAGCGTTGTCGCGTCGATGCAAAATGCCACCCCTGCACCATCGACAACGTAAATCCGTCCGTCGGCCAAGACCGGGGCCGTAAAGATAGCATCGGTCAATGGCACCGCGCCAACCAATGCGAGAGGTGGCGTCACACTCCTATCGGGCACGTTGCCTGAATGTCGGCAGTCGTATTTGAACTGCAGCCAGTTCTCGGCGGTGACTCCAGGCGTCACTACATTTAAGTAAAAAAGTATCAATAATCCGATTTTACATTGCTGAGGACTCATAGTAGTCATGCTCCCTCTTTCGATTCCGACGGCCGGCGATCGTCAATCTTGGTTTGGGCGTCTATTTTGTTGTCCTGAAGGATAACCTGCCCAACCTTTTCTTCTATCAGAATGCCCACGGTTTGCGTCTGCGCGGCGGCGCTGCGAGTATCACGGATGGTGTTGTTCTGAAAGACCAGGTCGTTGGTTTGCCCTCGAATACGAATGCCCGCAGCTTTTCCGCCGGCTCCGTTGTTTTCAATAATGTTTTCTTCCAGGCGATTGCGATGTGCTGCCATTCCCAACGACTCGTTACGAAAAAAGACCCCGTCTTGATGATTCAGACGGATGATGTTACGGCGAAATAGGTTGTCGGAATCTTTGTGCCCGATTGAAATCCCGAATTGTGCGTTTTCTTCAAGAACATTATCTTCAAACAATCCGTGCCGAACTCGCCAGCAAAGATATAGGCCGTCGGTTCCATTGTGACGGGCAATACAGCCGCGGACAACGGGACGTTGTGACCCACTGCCTGGATGGATTCCCAGAGAAGCATTATCCTCGGATATGCAATCTATTACAGTGACATCGTTGGACTGCTGGAAACTAATTCCATCGCCATTGTAATTACGAACTGCGCAGCTTTGAATGGCAGTTCCAAAGGCTCTATACAGAAAAATTCCCGCCCCCCGGCAGCCATTCAGATTAGCATTAGACTGCTTGTTCCCGTCGATCACGAGGTTTTCGATCCGTACTCCTTCGCTGTCGTAGGCGCTAACGACAGGGAAAACGGTCGCCGCTTTGGCTTTATTCTCGACCATGCAATCGGCCATAAGCGGTTTATCGATGGAGAAAGTATTTCCGTTTCGTCCAGTGATGCGGGCGACGGTCGTATGAAATCCGCCTGCGTGGTCGTCCCAGACTGCAACTCCGTTTCCTACTGCGAAGCCGGTTGGATCTGCCACGGTAATTTGTTGCTCGCCGAAATCGCCATCAAGCACCAAAATAGATACAGTCCCATCAGCTTTGCGCAAAATAGTTTTGCCTTTTTCGCCCCGGATGGTGACATTGGAGCGAAGGTGCAGCGAATCGTGCATAATATACTGCCCCGGGCCGATCTCAACTGTGCCGCCGCCCAGGCCCGCGATGTAGTCAACCGCTGCCTGCAATACGCGGTTGTCACTTCCAATAAGAGCCGCGTTCTCCAGGCCGACGGTGATAGTGGGCAACTCTTTCATCTGCGAGTGCATAGCTCGCGGCAGCTGCTGCTCCTGCGGCTTGGGCGAAAAATCCTGCTGGGCTTGTGACCCGGACGACCTGCCGGCTGCACTGAGAATCAAGGCAGCAGCAAAGAATGATACGAAGTAACTCCTTCCCATGCTCGACCTCCGGCACTTCTTACCTACGTTCATTGAGGATCGCTATACCAATCTGGCTTCTATTTGCTTTAGAGCTCGCATCGACTCTTCAGCAATTTTCTTTCCACCAGGCGAAAAATCAAATACTTCCAGAGAAATCCACTTGCCGTACTTTAAATCCTTCAGCGTTTGAAAAGCCTGCACATAGTCGCGCACCGCTGTTCCTGTGCCCAGATGTTTGCCATCCATCTCTTGCACATGGACGTGATGAATATACCGCAAATACTTTTTCAACAAAACATCAAATGGCTCGGTCTCATCGCCGGTGTTATGAAAATCGAATATGATCGCAATAGCCGGATGGTTTATCTGTTTAGCCAAGTCTAATGCTTCTGCAAGCGTATTGACGACGTCCGTTGCGCCTTTAGCTAAGGGCTCTATGAGTATCTTAACGCCGCGTTGCTGAGCGTGGTCGGCAACGTTCGCCAGACCTTCAGCAAAATACTTTTTTGCCTCGGCAACGGAAATGCCCATCGTACTTCGTTGCTTGGGCGAGCCAAAGATCATATACGGTCCGCCGAGGTCGGCGCAAAAATCAATCAGCTCGTGAAAGTAGGCGATGGTCTTTTGTCGGACCGCGGCGTCGGGCGTGGTAAAGTGCAATCCTTGCGCCGGCGGCGTCAACAGCCAGTGCAGTCCCACACATTCAATGCCGGCATCTTTCATAGCCCGAACCATCTCCTGACGCCTGGCGGTGGTTAGCTCCTGAACGCCTTGTTTAACTAATGTGAACGCGGCAACCTCAATCCCTTTATAGCCGGCCTTACCGATGATTTGACATTGCTCCTGCCAGCTTAATTCAGGCATGCTCTCGTTGCACATAGCATACTTGAAGCCGGCCCAGTCCGAATCCGCCTGCGGTTTATCCGCCAGACGTACGGCGGATTTAGCCCCACAATTTGCTGCGGGGTCATCGCCCCGTTCGACAGCCTCAGGGCAGGCGTGCCGGCGACGGCTAAACGCGGTCTCGCCTTTCGCCTGGCAACCCGCAGTTATGCCGCCCAATGCGACGGCACACAAACCACCGCCCGTGGTTTTGATAAATTTGCGACGGTCAATAAAAGGCATGAGGTAATTGTAAATTGACAATTGACAATTTGCAATTTGAGGCAGGAAAACCACCAAATAAATTTGGGGGCTAAATATCTCTCGACCTGGCTCGAGACAGGTTTAGCCCCGCAACTAGTTGCGGGGTTGGGAGGCCGTAGGACGGGAACCCTCATCGGCCTTTTTGAGTTTTTCAAGCAGGTTCAATAGCACCGTTGCGGCTTGATGATTGTTATAGTCCAGCCGGGCATCCGCCAGCGGCTTGGCCGCCTCATCCAATCGGCCCACTCCGAGCAGTTGGTAACCCAACATTAGCTGTAGGTCTGCATCAAGAGGATCTTGCGTGACCTTTTCCTTGAGATGCTTTATCTGTTCTTGCAAGGCGTCGTCGGCAGGATACAGACCGCGAGGATAAAAGACGCCTTCCGTCTCCGGCGGTTCCTTCGCTGCGCTCAGGACTGCGGTTTTAGCCAGGACTTCACGCAGCGATTCGGCGGCACTTTCATATTCGCCCTGAGCGAAAACGGCTTGCACATAGGCAAAAGGCAAAACAATATCATCGGGTGCAAGCTCTATCGCAGCGCCAAACTTGGCGGCGGCAACGGCATAACTGCCGCCCTCAAAGGCTTTGACGCCTTCTTCGAAGTACCCATCCGCCTGAGTNNCGCGTCTGGTGACTTTGCGGGCGGAGCATTGTAATAGTAGTAATTATAGGTATCGCCGAGCTTAACATATTCGGGGGGACACGACCCATACCATTCGTAGGGATGCCACCCATACCAATAGTAGCGCCGGTACGTGTAGCAGGGCCAGTAGCCGCCCAGGCTTATAAAGATGAATTTGCGATGGTAGTACGGCCAGAAAAAGCCAAACGTGCACTCCGGGCCGTAGTCGTAGCATATCGGGCGACAACAATCGGGCCAAGAAATCCAAGAGAATATCGGGCGCGATGGATAATAATGGCGATCGTAGTAGTAGAAGCTTCTGTCTCTGTACGGGTACTCGAAGTGACCGCCGTCCTTTCTGGAAATCCGGTCTGGACCGAGAATCGGCCTGTTATCAGCCGGCAAACTTGGGCCGGCCTTACGGTCACGCCGGCCGTCTAAAGCCGCGCTGGCACGTCCGTCGTCCGTCTTCAATCCCCCCTCGCCCGCCGAAGGACGATTGACCAGAGACGAGGCAGGAGTTCCGTATTCGGGACCGACCTTTCTGAATACTCTGCCGGACGCGCTGCCGGCCTGGCCCAGCGCCTGGCTTCTGCTGCTCAAGGCCCCGCTCCTTCCTGCTATACTGCCAGACCTGCTGATGCTCGGCCTGGGAGCGGACGGGACAGACCTTGTTGAATAAGACGACGGAGTTCTGGGGGCAGATGAAGCTGCCGAGCTTGGCCTGTTTGGAGCAGATCTACTCGAAGCCGGTGCAGACTGCTTACGACCGGTCCTTCCCGCCCACGCCGATCCGGCGGCCAGAACCACACAAAGCACCACCCAAACCGCTTGCGGCCATTTTAGTCTTGATTCTTCCATAATAGGCCTTGCCAGGCCATTGTATTGTAGCAAAGCAATAGTAAAACCGCAAATAAATCCGCCTCCGTCTGGCGGATAAATTTGGCGGCTAAATATATTTAGCCCCGCAATCCCTCGACGTGGCTCGGGACGGGTTTATTGCGGGGTTCCGCGGAACCCTTGCGGGGTTTTTACGCTAAAATCTCCAAAGCAGACCCACAGCAATAGCCTCAGCAGCCGAGGTGAGCTGGCACTCGATGTTGACTGAGCAGTTTTCAGCCAGCTCCACCTGCGCGCCAACGTATGCGCCAAGAGTTGAATCTTCCTGCACGCTCCAGGAGTAATGCGAAGTCAGAAGTCCATCTTCGGTCCATTCGCTCAACTGGTCGTCCAATTCGCCATCGACGAGGTGGAAAAAAGGCCCGCCGTAAATCGAAACCTGATCGGTCAGCCGGCAGGTTGCACCCACGGCGATCTGGATTTCGGTGACGTCCATTTCTACAGAGTCCGCTGCCGCCCAGTGCGGCGCGAGCAATTCCCCGTCGAATTCGGCCCAACTGGCTTGAAGCAGTGCGCCCAGCCTGAGGTTGCCTTCTTCGTAGAATGTCGCTTTGACGCCGGCCCCGATAGCCATCTGGGCGCCACTATCGAATCTCTCTTGGTCCTGCCAGATCGAGTCGCCGAACTGGGCATCTGTTCCACCCAGACGCACAAATACGTCCCAGTTATCGGCGATGCCATATCCGAAGCTGGCATACAGCCTGGCCGTCTCGAAATCCTTTAAGGTAAAGGATACCGCGTCTCCTGAGTCGCTAAACACGCCGTCCAGGTACTGGACCCATCTGCCCGCATCTAATTCAAGGTCCATCTGGCTGTACGAGTAATCAGCCCCTATATGAAATTGTCCTTGTTTGACGCCGCTCGCCGGCGGACCCATCAGGTCCAAAGCAAAACAAGCTGAGCTGCCCAAACCGAACGCCACAAGCACCAGACATGACAGCCCCCGGCGCGCCGGGGTACTTTTGAGCGTTGGTATAATCGTTCTTTTTCCCATCGTAAGTCTCCTTCGCCGCAAAACCCCACGTAAAACGTGGGGCTAAATATTTAGCCCCGCCCTTTAGGCGGGGTGGGGCCGCTTCTAATAAGACAAGGCATTTAACCGCAAAAAGGTAACGTATTTTTGGGAGTTTTTTTTTGCCCGCCTCAGCAAATAGTTTATGTCGTCAGGCAGGAGGGCCCCATCTGCTTGTGTTATGGCTTGGCCATCCCTGATCGGGAAAGCAAATCTGCCAGAGGCGGAAAGACGAACGACAGGAAATACTAAATTCTAAATCCTAAATCCTAAACAAACCTGTCCTGAGCTTGTCGAACGGATCCAAAATCCGAAATTGAAATGTTCGAAATGAGCTTTCTTTGATCGTGGCAGTAAAGCATGGAGCATGTAGCATGTAGGGTGCGATGTTTCGCACCACTCTAATTATATCGAACCTGTCCCGGATCAAGTCCGGGGTGACATTACCTTTCGGCAGGAAAGTCCGCCACACCCGCCAGCCCTGTAGGGTGCGATATTTCGCACCACTTTAATTATATCGATTCATTCTCCTACAGTATGAGAAATACCCTCAAAATCAGGAGGTTTACGATTTTCCCGGCATTGGCAAAGCCAATCAAACCTGTAAACTCCCTCTTTGACCCAACGCTGAAAACTCGAATACTTCCATTGATGAGGACATTTCACATATCCGTGTTTTACCGGATTGTAGTGGATGTAATCCATATGGCGGGCAAAATCCTGCTGGTCGCGAATCAGGTGTTCCCAGAACCGCCTCTGCCAAACGCTGCGCTCCCCTCTTTGGACTCTCGATGCCGATACCGGCACATCCTGTCCGCCACAGGTAAGCCATAATTTCGTGAATCTCCTTTTTATCATTCCCCATCTTACAGAGAAATTGTCGTCATCGTCCGCAATCTTCCATATACAGTGGCAATGGTCGGGCAAAAGCACAACACCCAACATTTCAAAAGAATGCGAGGCCTGGACTTCAGCAATGGCCCGATGCAGAGATGTACGGGCATGAGAATCACAAAATATCTTTCGCCGGTTGTATGTCACGATGGTAAAGAAATATGTCCCGCCAACACGAAACCATCGTTTATAATCCGGCATGCATCTGTTCTCCCGTAATTGGTGCGATTCATCGCACCCTACCTTACTTGACCGAACCGTTCCGAAGCAGTACCCGTTCTAAACACCTGACCGATTAAAAATTTATCCGCCTCAGGCGGACAAATAACTCCACTACCTCAATAATAAGGATGGCCGCGTGGGATACGTAAAAGAAGGATTACGACCAGGATACCCTTGACAAGGCCGTCTGTAAAATCACCAAAGAGAACCCAGCCACGTCGGGTGCGATATTTCGCACCACTTTAATTATATCGATCCATTCTCCCACAGTATGAGAAATAACCTCAAAATCAGCAGGTCGATTGTGGTTGCGCGACTCGTATCGGTTGCGTAGAACGTAAAACGGCATTCAATACGAAACCGCAAGACGATAGACGAAACGAGCAGCGTAACCGATGAACGATATACATGGTCTTCGGGCTTTGTATCTCGTAATTGGTGCGAAACATCGCACCCTACCTTGCTTTCACTGCGTAGAGGTTCTTCATGGTGGCGATGTAGAGCACGCCGTTAGCGGCGACGGGCGAGCCAACTATGGGGCTGTCCAAATCAATCGAGCCTCCAGCCTTCGCAGCCGCTTCGGCGGAGTAGGCTATGACCTTCTTATCTTTGCTTGCCGCCAATATCCAGAAATCCCCCCGGCGGGTGCCAATATAGACTTTTCCGTCGGCTACAAGTGTCGATGCCCAAATCTCCCCCTTTGTCTCGTGCGTCCAGTAAGGCTTGCCGGTCTCGGCATCCACACAGTGGATTTTACCTGCACAATCAGCGACAAAAACCAAGCCCCCGTAGATTGACGGCGTGGAACAGCAGTGGCGTTCCAACTGGTACGACCAAATCTCGCCGGTGCTGGTTATATCGCCGGTCCCGTCAGGGCCGGACCTGGACGCCTTTGTCGCATCGATGCACTTGAGCCAGGCCTGGTTTTTGCCCCACCAGATGTCACCTCCGCCGGTCACGTACAGCCGATCTCTATAAAAGACCGGCATGCTCTTGATATTGCTCGGGCTTTCCTGGCGGTTTCCAATGTATTGGTGCACATTCTCTTTTGGCGCCGTAGGATCGCAATCGAACCGCCACACTCTTTCCAGGTTCTGCCCGCCGCCCCGACTCGCCCCGGCGTCTTCCTGGCGCAAGACAGGAGCAGGGGCGGGGGCCGGCACTGCCGCCGTCGCTGGAGGGGACTTTAGCGCGTCGAACGCATAGCACACNNCCACGTACAATGGAATATCTTGGGCCCGATCTGCTCATTATCTTTGGCGATGAGCCGACCGGTTGTTTTGTCGAGCACTATCAAGCTCGGAGCGTCAGGGACACGAACGCGCCGATGCGAACTATCCTTTCCGCTGCTTGTGTTGACGTACAGGAGCTGCCCGTCAATTAGGATCGAGCTGTGAGCTTCATCGTGCGGAAGGATTCCAAGCTCTGCGGGTATGTCGAACAGCCATATAATGTCCGCGTCCAGCGCGGTTACCTCCGCCGCTTGCGAACCCTGCGGGACCGCGTGCCGACCTTCGTCTTGGTAAGGCCCATCGTTGCCGTTAGCCTGGCCGTTGAGGTCCAGGCACATCACTTCGTTGCGGTTACTGACGACGTAGACCCGCTCGCCTTCAACGGTAGGCGCCGACACCATGCCGGCTCTGGGCCAATCCAGGTATGGGTCAGACCCCAGCTTGGGCACAACCAGCTGCCAGCAAAGGCTTCCATCCTTCTCATCCAGGCACAGAAGTACGCCGCGATCTCCCTTGTGCCGGGCGTCTCTTGGATTGTTGTTATTTGTGCCGATCAGCACCTTGCCGCCTGCCACCACGGGCGTGGCGTAGGTCTCGCTGCCCAATGGCGCGACCCACTTGATGTTCTTGCCGGTAGCGGGATCAAAGGTATCGGCAAGGCCGGTTTCGCCCGATACCATATTTCGCGAGTGTCTCTCGCCCCACTGGGGCTGGTCATCTGCCCAAGCCGCGCAGGTAACAACTGCGATCCAGAGCAAGGTGCTCGTCAGCAGCGTCCGAAGGGGGTTTTTGCCGCCAAGATGGTTTTCCCTTCTCCGTTCTGCAGGCCAAAATGCACATCTATTCATAAGGGTGAAAGACGGGATTTGAACCCGCGACCCCTGGATCCACAGTCCAGTGCTCTA
>JAFNGF010000251.1 GCA_017885385.1 Planctomycetota bacterium | reverse complement strand
CTCTGCCATTGCCGGCCGTAGCATAGAGTCCGTAGGGTATGCTGGTTTCTGCATACCAATTTTTGGACCCTGACTTGTCGGGGTTTAGCCGACGCCGGCACGGCGTCGGACCCCCGCAGTAAACTGCGACGGGAGCGGCAGCCTCAAGCCCTACCCCTGCGCAAGCACTCGTCTCGGCGAAGCGCCAAGCCGTAGCCGGAGGGGCGGGGCTTGGGGACTGGCGTGTCCAAAGTCGGCTAAACACATACAAACCGGGGGCTAAACATCCAGATTTATCCGAAGTTGTAGTATTTCTTGACCGGGTCGGCGACCTGCCAGGTGCACTCGAGGTCTTCCGGAAAGACCACCAGGTCGCCGGGGCCGAAGCTAACCGAATTTTTGCCGTCCGTAACCGTCACCTTGCCCTCTATCAGAAGACAAGTCTCCTTTTCCGTATATACCCAATCGAACGTGCTGGCCGGGCACTTCCAGATCGGCCAGGTCTTGCAGGTTTTCGTCTCCTGTTCGCTGGGCTTACGAACAACAACATCTTTAACCGTAGGCATCCGCTTTTGCTCCTTTCGCTAACACCCAATCGGTCTTCTGCTGCTAACAGACCGGCCAACATTGTACTTTATCGAAAAGCGTTTTTGAATATGGAGCCGGAAATTTTGATAAAAGCGTGTGGCGATGCTCGGTACTATTGTATAAATTGGTGGCAAATCCTTTTTTCTTCTATTTGGAAAGATCGTGCTGGTGGAACAGAAGCAGTTAGAGAAGTTCAGGGCTTGGTTTGATGACTACGTGGCCGGCTTCTACGGCGATGATGACTATGTAAATGCCAACCTGAAGATGAAACAGCAGCATACCCATAGGACGCGCAGCGAGATGCAGTACCTGGCCCAGGAAATCGGACTCTCGGATAACCAAAAGCAAGTAGCTGATGCAATCGCACTTTTTCACGACGTTGGCCGGTTCGAGCAGTTTACAATTTATGGAACGTATAATGATGCCAGAAGCACCAACCATTGTGTGCTGGGCTTGAAGGTGCTTGACCGGGCAAAAGTGCTGGAAAACCTGGACCCGACAGAAAGGCAGTGCATAGCCGGAGCGATTGAATATCACGGGCGAAGAGAGCTGCCTAAAGATTTAGATGGCGAGTCGCTGCTATTTGCCAAATTGATACGGGATGCCGACAAGCTCGACGTATTCTACACGGTGACGGAATACTACAGGCAATACAGGGATAACGGCGAACAATTTATGCTGGAGCTGGAGTTTCCGGATGAGCCAGGCTATTCCGCTAAAGTGGTTGAGGGAGTCCTACAGGGCCGGCTGATAGATTACACCCAGCTGCGGACTCTCAACGACGCCAAGCTTATACAGCTTGGATGGGTTTATGACGTAAATTTCCCAGCGACATTAAAACGAATAAGGCAACGCCGATTTCTGGAAAAGCTCCTGGAATTTTTGCCCAGGACGCCTGATATCGAAAAGGTCAAAGACAAGATATTTGAATATGTCGCAGCCAGATTAAGCCGAGAGAGGGAACTATTATGAGGACGATCCTGCAGACGAGCATAGCGACAATCCAGCCGAAGCGAGGCAAGGTTCGTGACATATATGACGTGGGCGACAAGTTACTTATCGTTGCCACCGACAGGATAAGCGCCTTCGATGTGGTTATGACCAACGGTATACCCTATAAAGGAATCATTCTGACTCAGATTTCTCGGTTTTGGTTCGATTTTCTGAGTAAAGATGTCGAGCATCATTTGATAACTGATGATATTGCAGTTTTCCCAGAGCCGTTCTGCAACTACCCTGAGCAGTTGGCCGGGCGAAGCATGCTGGTCAAAAAAGTAGATGTTCTGCCGATCGAATGTGTGGTGCGAGGTTATCTGGCCGGCTCCGGCTGGGCGGAATACAGAGAAAGCGGCACGGTCTGTGGACAGAAGCTGCCGGCTGGATTGAGACAGTGCCAGAAACTACCGACGCCGATATTTACTCCGGCTACAAAGGCCGAGAGAGGTACACATGATGAGAATATTAGCTTCGAGCAAAGCGCAGCCATAGTCGGCCCAAAGCGAGCCCGCTACGTACGCGATAAGAGTATGCAGATCTTCAAGAAGGCCGGCGCCTATGCTGAGAGCAAAGGGATAATCCTGGCCGATACAAAATTTGAGTGGGGCGTTATCGATGGCGGAATTATCTTAATTGATGAAGTTCTAACGCCGGACTCCTCGCGGTTTTGGCCCGCGGATAAGTATGCCGCCGGCAGGGACCAGGAAAGTTTCGACAAACAATTCGTTCGCAACTACCTCGAGAGCATAAATTTCGACAAGTCCGGCCCCGGCGTAGAGCTGCCCGCGGAAATCGTAAAAAAGACCAGCGAAAAATACGTCGAGGCCTATGAGAGACTGACGGGCGAAAAATTCCACGCGCAAAACTACCCCCAGTGAAACTGGGGTACGTGTTTAGCCACAGAAAAAGCTATCCCCAATCCGCCCGCGCTCTCCCGCAAGGGATGGCTGGCGCCATTGTCTTCAACAAGAAGACACGGGGGCGGATTCACGTGGGGTCTTCGCGGTTTTACCGCCGATTGGCAACGAGAAACATTGGCAAACGGTCGCCAGGAATCGGGCGGACGCCTTCTTTGGCGAAATCTTTTACACAGGATTGGTGGTCGGCAGTTATTATTAGGTGAAAGCTGAACATGTTCATGCTGCCGGCAGACTACAGGAAAGCAAATAAGGAATTTGAGCGTAGCTAATGAAGTTTTGTAAGCAAGCAAAGATTTTTGAACAGGCCAGAGCCAAGTACACTGGATTCCTGGCGTCGGTTCTGTGGAAGCTGACGGGTGATCGGGAACTTTTCACCGAGGCGATGCAGTACGCTCTGCTGGGGATGTGGCAGCACGTCGGCAAGCTAAACGGCAAAAAAGCGGGCAGCTATATATACAGAATCGCCCTTTCCGCTAATTCCAAGGCCTGGCGAAACCGGATCGGCAAAAATGGAGAGCTGCCCCGAAACCACGCCAGTCCTGAGAATAGCCCTGATGAGAAACTCGACAGAGACGAGCTTGCCACGATGGTCAGACGAGAAATCTGCCGGCTCCCGGCCAAGCAGGCCAAAGCTGTAGTGATGCGATACTTTGAACAGCAGGAGTACCAGGCCATTGCCGGGAAATTATCTTGCACTGAAGCAGGAGCAAGGTCGCACGTATCAAAGGCATTAGCAACTCTGAAAAGCAGGTTGGCGACTTCGCCATAACAGGAATAAACCAATGAACGACGAAAGAATTGAACAAATCCTGAATATGTTGGCCAAGGAAGAAGTGCCGGCTGATGTGCACGAGATCGCAGAGGAAACAGCGAGAGATTTTAGTGAAACTTTAGCACAAACAGAGCAACCGAAACATTATGTTTTATGGGAGTATATCATGACAAGCAAAGTAACAAAATTAGCCGCTGCGGCGGGGATAATTATAGCAGTACTTGCAGGCATAAATTATTTCGTCGGCTCAATTGGCGTGGCGACTCCTGCGTTTGCTGATATTGTTCGGCCCTTTCTCAGTGCCCGTACGGCCACCTTCAAGGGCACTATGAAAGTGGAAGGTGCACCGACTCAAACCTTCGAAGGCATGTTCATGGAACCTGCGCGTATGCGTCAAACGACCGCCGAAGGTGTTACCGTTATAAGTGACCTTCAGCAAGGTAAAATTATAACCTTGGTGCCGGCACAGAAACAGGCCATGGTGATAGAAATGCAAAACATTCCGGAAGAAAAGGATCAGAGCCAGCTCAATTTTTTCCACGAGGTCAGAAGACGCATCCTTGAGGCACAAGAGACCAAGGATGAATCAGTAGAATTCCTGGGCGAGCAGGAAATTAACGGCGTCCTTGCTATCGGATATAACGTTCGAAAGCCCGCGGCTGACATGATTATTTGGGCTAATAAGGAAACGAAAATGCCCATACGACTTGAAATATCAAATGGTCCGGTGACCAACATCATGAGTAACATTGTTTTTGATGTTGAGCTGGATGAGTCACTCTTTGATTTGAAGATACCTGAAGGATACACCGTCCGCACAATGCAAGTGGACGCCTCTGAGCCGACAGAAAAGGACCTGCTCGAAATGTTCCGTATATGGGCTGAGCATATGGATGGCAATTTACCTTCCGTTCTGGATATGAATGCCTCGATGGAATTCGTCGAGTATCAACAAAAGAAAATGAAGGAAGAAGGCCAGGAGCTGTCCGAGCAAGAGATGATGGAAAAGATACTGGGAACGCAAAAAACCATAATGAAGATGTCCCGCGGCGGGATGTTCGTGCAGCAGTTGCCTCCTGACAGCGATTGGCACTATGCCGGCAAGGATGTGAAATTCGGTGACGCCGACAGGGCCATATTCTGGTATCGCCCGAAAGGCTCGAAAACTTACCGCGTCATTTACGGCGACCTGAACGTCAAGGATGTTACGCCGGAGAATCTGCCGAAGTAAACCCGCTGATAAGATGGAGTTTTGATCACCAAGGCCGGGCTTGTTTAGCCCGGCCTTTTGCATGCGCTATATAAGCCGAAGCGGGCCATTCGCTCTTTGAAATTGATGTACCAGAAACCCATTTCTTTTATACTAAAAGACATAGGCCAGTTGTTATATAAGTGACAATCGATTGTTGTGTCTTTCCGGAAAGTGATTTTTGATGCTTCAAGATAAGCTGCTTATATGGAAGTTTAATCGTGGCAATAAAGATGCGCTGCGATACATCTATGAAAAGTACAAAGACGATTTGGTAACATTGGCGGCGGCTTTATTGACCGACGTAAGTTCTGCTGAGGATGTTGTACACGATGTTTTCGTCAGTTTCATTGAGTCCAGAAGCAGATTTCGGCTTACCGGAAGCTTGAAGGGTTATTTGGCCACTTGCGTCGCGAACAACGCCCGTAACAAAAATAAAGCCGGGCGCAGACAGCAAACCGCCGCTGTGGATGACAGGAACATCCCCGCTTCCGCGAGGACAGGCTTGCCCCTGCGGAAGCAGGGGTCAGATTCGCAGGGCCCGGATGTGGCAGCGATATTCGGGGAAGAATTGCGCCGGCTCAGTTGGGTTCTTGCAGAACTTCCTTATGAGCAGCGCGAGGTCTTACTCCTGCATATCTACAGCGGGATGAGATTTAGGGCAATTGCCAGGTCCCAGGCAGTATCAATAAATACTGTGCAAGGCCGGTACCGGTATGCGTTAGATAAACTGCGGTCAATGTTAGATGGCGAGGCGAAAAATGAGACCAGCAGATAATATACACAACCAGATCAAGAAATTGCAGTTAAAAGCCAGTGCCGACTTAGATAAAAGAGTTCACGATGAGATTTCGCAGGCACTGGCCCACTCAGAAAAGATAGAGCCAGCTCATNNAATTCAGTACTTCAGGTGTAGCGTGGGGAGCTTTGGTCGAAAAAATTGAAAGTGTCGAAAGCGTTGTTTATCGTTTAACAACTAACGTTAAAATGCAGGGCATGCCACAGGGACAAACTCCAAAAACCGAAACAATAGCTTACTATTCTTCAGAGTATGGATCACGAGTGGAAAATTATATCAATGATAAACTCAGCTTTACAATGTATTTGAATCCGATAGAAAATGTCTATGTTACTGTGATGCCGGAACAAAAGAAGTTTATGAGATTCACC
>JAFNGF010000250.1 GCA_017885385.1 Planctomycetota bacterium | reverse complement strand
ATGTCAGCTGCTCGCCTTATCGCGTGCCGATTGCCAGATTAGCTGCTGCCCAAGCGGCACTCAGATAAGTCGTGTTGCGTATAGCGTACAGCGTCATTCCTGCGCCAAGCCTGCCCTGAGCGTAAGCCGAATGGGCAGGAATCCAGATTCCAAAGATGCTTCACGGTTTTTTATTTGCCTTTTCCCTTGCTTGTCGATATTCTCTACCTCGTAAGATAGAATTGACAGATACCACGAAGGAATACATAACTGTCCCGACATAGTTTACGTGGGCAGTGTTACTGCCGCCATGCTGCCGGCCGCCATTTTTAGAAAATAGCGTCGGTTGTTTTCCATTCCTATTTTCTCCATTTTTGCCTTTTAAGATGACGGATACTACTTTCGCCCGCACCAGTCAACCTGATTTTTTGTTTACCTTTTCGGGCAATGCCGACAATAATAGAAGAAACGAGAGATACGTCCCAGGTTATAGAGGGGAATTTAGATGACGCCGATGGATTTAGGGATTTCGCCGGAAATGATTGCGGAGTTTTGCCGGCGGTGGAAGATAAGCCGATTAGCGGTGTTCGGCTCGGCGAGGGAGATTTATGCAGCGTGACGCAGGCCGCAACTGTATACGGAAGCATATAGGCGTGTTATATGGAACAACGTAATACATAGTTAGGCCGCCAATTTGCGAAACGGAGCATGAAATGATGGGAATTGGTGACGTCTTGACTTTGCTGACGGTTACTCTTGATGTTTTGAAGGGGATCTTGAAAGCCATTCCGAACGCGATCAGTAAGGCCATGTTCAGGAACTTTTTCGGAGAATCAGCAATAGACGGCCGGAATGTCTTCGTGGTTTCGGATCCATATGAACATTCTCTTCCAAGAACCCAGCTTGCAAAGGGCCAAACTCGCTTTATCAAGAGATTTCACGGGCGCAAACCTGACATAACGATCATCGGTGAGGACAAGCTACTCGGAAGTTGCTCCGTCCGTGTTACGAAGTACGCTTCTGAGTCTTTTTCGAAGTTTAGGGCTAAGGACAATAGTATCAAGGTTGTTCTCGATGAAGAGATTATGAACTTTTGGGACGGCACTTTTTTCTGTTTCGGAAGCTCTGATTCTGATATCAAAACCTATGATGTTGAAAACCTTCCCCAAAACAATCTTTACTCGTTTTCATTCGACTCAAATGGGAACCGGTGCTTTATAGTAAATAATCAGCAATTCTCGCTGATAAATCGCAAGGATCGAGCTATCATATCGCGGTTTGTAAATCCATATCACACTGAGCATTATCTCTTCATTTGTGCTGGCCTCGGTGAATGGGGAACATCGGGTGCAACATACTTTCTCTTTGATCGGTGGAGAGAACTCAACAAACGATTCAAGGAGCGTAGGAACTTTTGCATAGTCATTGAAGTTGACGTCGGTTCAGATGAATCTGCAAAAGAGATATATAGTTACACAACCTAAACCAAACCGGTGGGGTAACAAGGGCATTAAGCAGACTCGCACGCTACAGGCGCTTGCTGCTTACGCCTGCCGTTAGTGCCGGCACTGGGCGAGAAATCTCGTATAACAGTGATGGGCGCGAATGGCGGTTCCTCAAGCCATTTTCCGGCCTCGGCTGGAATAATTGAGGGGGCGTCTCGGCACTTCAAAGTGCAGAGGTTTGTGATATAATCGGGGGGAATTTCGAATGTCGAACAAGGAATTTCGAATGAAGAAGTGAAAATATAGGTTGGTAAGGTTATGGGGCTGGCGGTAGTTGCGATAATTGGTCGGCCGAACGTCGGCAAAAGCAGTCTCCTGAACGCATTGGCCGGCAAGATGATTAGCATCGTCGAGCCGACCGCCGGCGTGACAAGAGACCGCGTCAGCACTTTCATCGAAAGGAACGACCGATACTTCGAGCTTGTCGATACCGGCGGATACGGCATCGTGGATAAAGACCAGCTCAGCGAGCATATCCATCGGCAAATCCTTCAGGCGATCGAATCGGCGAACCTCGCGCTATTTATGGTCGATATCCGCGAAGGGCTGGTTCCGCTCGATAAGGAAATAGCACAGCTTCTGCACAAGCACGGCCTTGATGTTATCGGCGTCGCCAACAAGGCTGATAGTGCCAGTATGTCCCCAGCGGCGGCGGAATTCTCCGAGCTTGGCTTCGGCGAATTTCTTTGCATATCGGCGAAAAACAATGTCAATAAAAATGTCCTGCTGGATAAAATCTTCGAGAAACTCGCGACTTTGGCGTCCACCGATACGGCCCCGCCGCAGAGCGTGATGAAGATCGCGATAGTCGGCAAGCGAAACACCGGCAAAAGCGCGTTTTTGAATGCTATCGTAGGCTCGGAAAGGGTCATCGTCAGCGAAATACCCGGCACCACCAGGGACGCCGTAGATGTGCAATTCGAGAAGGACGGCAAAACCTTCACCATTATTGACACGCCAGGCATTAGAAAAAAGGGCAAGCTCGCCGACAGCATCGAGTTTTATAGTTACGTCCGCGCAACTCGCGCTATCCGCCGGGCGGATGTCGTACTGTTGTTGATAGATGCCACTGAGCCGGTCTCGCAGGTTGACAAAAAATTGGGCAGCTTTATTGCACAGGAGTACAAAAGCTGTATCATTGTTGTCAACAAGTGGGACCTCGCCAAAGGCTCCGCCGTTACGGGTGATTATGATGGCTATTTGGCCAAGAGTCTTCCGGGTTTGAGCTATGCCCCGATAGCTTTTACTACTGCGACCGAGGCAAAAAACGTGCAGTCGGTTTTAGACCTGGCGACTGAGATTTTCAAGCAGGCAACGACCCGGATACCGACGCACAAGCTGAATCAGGCGTTTGAAGTGATAAAGGCTGAGCGCGCGAGCAAGCGTGGGACCGGCTGGGCAAAGATTTACTATGCCACGCAGATCACGACCAATCCGGTTACGATAGTTATGTTCGTAAATAACCCCGAGCTGTTTGACGACAATTTCCGCCGATTTATTGTAGGTCGATTGCGAGAGGTGCTGCCGATTCAAGAGGTGCCGATAAGATTGTTAGCTCGGTCACACAAATTATGTTAACGATGATCTTGTGCAGTGTGGTTTTCTTTTTTGTGCTTGCCTACGTTTTCTATGGCAGGTTTTTAGAAAGACGCTACGACATAAACGATGCCCACCCGACACCGAGTCACACCGATTACGACGGCGTCGACCGTGTCCCGGCGCACAAGGCGGTCTTACTGGGCCATCATTTTGCATCCATTGCCGGCGCCGGCCCAATAGTTGGTCCTATTATTGCGGGGATTGCCTTCGGCTGGCTTCCGGTTTTGCTGTGGATTGTGCTGGGTGCTATTTTCATCGGCGGCGTCCACGACTTTTCGGCGTTGGTTGCCTCCGTCCGTCATAAGGCACGCTCTATAGCTGAAATCGCCGGCGAATATATGTCGCCTCTGGCTCACAAGCTTTTGCTGGCTTTTATATGGCTAAGTCTGGTTTATGTTCTGACGGTTTTTACCGACCTGACCGCGGAGACATTTGTCGAAGATGGCGGCGTTGCCACCTCTTCGATTTTGTTTATAGCTCTGGCTATCGGGTTTGGCCTGTCACTATATCGGCTCAAAATTCCGGTGTTATGGTCGTCACTGATCTTTGTGCCTCTCGTTTTTGTCGCCGTCTGGCTGGGGCAGAAAATTCCCATTTCGCCCAGCCTAGTACCCAGAATTATCGGTGATAATCCCGCAAAAACGTGGGACATCGTCCTAATCATCTATTGCTTTATCGCCTCAACGACACCTGTCTGGATATTGTTGCAGCCAAGAGATTATCTTTCGTCGTACCTACTCTACTCTTCGGTTTTAGGCGCTTTCTTTGGCATATTGTTGGGCGGATTTACTTTGTGCTATCCGGCTTTTCGCACCTGGTCCGACCCGCAATTAGGGCCACTACTTCCAATACTATTTATTACCGTTGCCTGCGGAGCCTGCTCTGGTTTCCATTCCATCGTGGCGTCCGGAACATCCTCGAAACAGCTAAACAAGGAGTCTGATGCGAGAACCATCGGCTACGGGGCGATGCTAATTGAAGGCATAGTGGCGGTCATCTCTTTGGCTACCGTAGCTGTGCTGGCAAAGGGCGATGCACTTACCGCCAAGGCGCCCCTTGTGATTTACGGCACGGGGATGAGCAGATTTCTGTCGGTCTTCGGCATACCTCCAAAAGTCGGCTTTGCCTTTGGCCTGTTGGCGCTGTCCGCTTTCATCCTTACTACCCTTGACACCGCTACCAGATTGAGCCGCTATATCTTTGAAGAGTTTTTCAACCTAAAAGGTGTCATTTGGCGGTATNNGCCTGGAAGGTAATTTGGCCCGTCTTCGGCGCGACCAACCAACTGTTGGCAGGCCTGGTTCTGCTCGTGGTCGGAGTCTGGCTGAGGAGAACCGGCAAAAAAGTCGCCTTTGTTCTTGTGCCTATGGTCTTTATGAATGTCATGACAGTTTGGGCGCTGATACTACTGTTGAAACAATACCGCCTCTCTGTGGTTGGAGTCATTGCGGGTGTGCTGCTTTTGTTGGCTTTGGTCTTGATATTTGAGTCGTACAGAACTTTTGCCGGCCCGGGCCGACTCCGCCGAAGCGGCTGCGAAGGCCGGATAAGAGAACGCAATACTACTTGAGTAAGTCACCTTCCTTCCACGGACCAAAGTGCAGGATTTTGTCTTTTTGCTCCTCTTCTTGTCGCTTCAATATAACCATGGCGAGCACGTCCGGATGCCGCGCACAGTATTGCTCTATCTCCTGCGGACTCATAACGATAAAGGCGGTCGACAGGGCGTCGGCAGTCGCCCCATCACGGGCACACGACCAGGCAGCAGGTGTTCCCTCCGCCGGTCGGGCGGTGCGGGGATCGATAATATGCCGGCCCTTCTGCACGCCCGAGCCGCTCACCGCCCTATCCTGCAAGTGCAGGTATGCCAAGGTCTGGCTGCGATTAAGAGGATTACTCAGGGTGAGCGGCCAACCTTTCGCCCCAGCCGGGGCGTCCATAGCCAGCACCGTGCTGAAGCCTCCGTGAAGTACCGCGGTTTCAATGCTCCAGTCCCGCAGCAGCTCCGCCATCACATCGAGCGCGTAGCCCTTGCCGATGCCGCCCAGGTCGACCTGCACCGGGGCGGCCAGCAGCTCAACCGAAAACTTCGCTTCGTTCAGCTTTATAAGATTCATGCCGGTCCGCTGCCGGGCAAGATTCAGCTCCTGCTGCGAAGGATTGCGCAGCGTTCTGTCTTCATTGAGCCAGCATCTCAGCAGCGAGCCGATGGTGACATCGAAAGCACCGTTGGTTTCGGCGTAAAGCTGGGCGGAAAGTCGCAGACATTCATAAGCAGGCAGGCCGATCAGAAGGGGCTGCCCGGCAGGCAGATTATTAATCCTGGAGATGTCGCTATTCTCGATGAATCGGCTCAGCTCGCCTTCCAGCCGGTCAAGCTCATCGAAGGCCTGCCCGGCCGCCTGCTCCGCGTAGCGCCGATTGTCATGCTGGATGATAATCTCAAAAGTTGTTGCCATCGCCTGGTGCGAAAAGCGGTGGATCCCAGAGATCGAATCCCAGTTGCCCTTGGCAAAGCAAGTTTCCTGCTTCGGCTCAGTCATTAACTGTGGAAATTCAAAGATTAAAGATAAAAAATCAAAATTGAGGAACTGCCGCAAAGCGGCAATGATTTCCTTAATTTTACATTTTGCATTTTGATTTTTGAATTTCTTACTATGTCTGGCCGCCCTGCCAGAGCTGCCAGACGTCTTTTCTTACCAAGCCAATCAATTTGACCTGGGGACGCAACCACACATAGTATGGGTTATCAAATATGTACATATACATCTGCCGCTGCTGGAAGGGAGTCTGCTCATAAAGCTTTTTGGCAAGCGCCGCTTCCAGGCCGGACGACGCAATAATAACCGGCGCCGCCGGCGTGTTCTGGTCAACGCTGTCGCTGTATTCGACGCCGGTAAAGAAGCGCAAGTACCAGGGCAGAGGCCAATAGTCGTCGCCGGGACAAATAATCTGAATGTGCATAGCCTGGCCGTCAGGGTGCACTTTGGCGATCTCTTGCAGAACCTTAGCGACGGTGAAAACCTCCGTAGTCGGATGGGCATAAACGTAAGGGGTGCGGCTGTCGGCATAATATACGTAATTAGCCAAGTATGCCTGCCAGCCCAGATGCGCGCCGCCGGCGACAAGCAAAAGGATGACGACTGTGCGGGCCAAAATGTTCGGCGCCAGCTCTATTACGGCGGCGGCGCCAACGCCCGCCAGTAAAATCATGCCATGCAGAAATCCCAACATGCACCACGGAGTTTTATAGGGAATGGCCGAATACGCGACAGTCATTGCCAGTGTATAGAAGGCAATAAATTTGAGCAGGCCAGAATTCGCCGCCAGCAAGGTGCGTCTCGATGTGGCAACTATGAATCCGGCCAGCGCTAAAATTATGATAAAGGCCTCGCTCCAGGCCGGCCCGGCGCCGTATCTGAAATACAGCAGCATCTT
>JAFNGF010000249.1 GCA_017885385.1 Planctomycetota bacterium | reverse complement strand
GCTGCGACAAGTGCAGGGCCGTATCGACGCCATAGACTTTCCTGGTCGAGCTGTTCGGCGTTGGCGGGCAGCTCGAAGGTTATGATGGGTATGCGAAGTGTAAGGCCGGCGTAGGAGCCGAGCGAGCCAGGTTGTGCGCCCAGCCTGCGTACGGGCAGATCACAACTTTGGGCCATGTGGCTGGCCAATGCAGCGGCGGGGCCGTCATAGTCGATGCACGTCAGCGGCTGGTGAATACTTACGATGCGCTCCGGCGCGTACTGCCGGATCAGCTGGTGGATGACGCGGGCTTCCGGCTCGGAAAGGGCGGCATATCCATTCTGCGCGTTGTTCTGCCGGTTGGAAGCCGTGAAGTTGCGGTTCAAGTCCACGCCATTAGCGTTGAATCGCGTACCACGGGCTATTCCATCCGGATTGGCAACCGGCAGAATAACGACCTGGTGTCCCTGCAGCAGTTCTGGGTGTTTCTGCAGATGCTCTGCCAGCCGTTCGGCAAGTCGTACCCCCGCCAGCTCATTGCCGTGGATGGCCGCCAAGATGAAGGTCACGTCATAACTTTGACCCACCACGATGCTTTCGATCGGTCGATTCTGGACCGACCTGCCGACGGTTCGTCGCTGAGCGGCCAATTCGGCCGGTAACCGGGCCGGGATAGAGACTATTTCCGGAGGACTGACCGGCTGGTAGCAGCCGGCAAATCCCAAAAGTCCCAAAAGCACGCAGACCGTGAACGCAATCAGGCGTATATCTTTCATATCTATATTCATTCGGCAGGATTTGCCCGTTGCTGTAGAAATTCGACAGTTGAACGATTATAAATTCTGGGGTCGCGCTGATACTCCGCGACCTTCTTTGCCGCTGGAGATTCGTGCCGGGTTTAGGGTGTAGAAATTTGGCTCACACAGCCGATTATAGCTTATGGAGGAGGGCTTTTTCGTAAATCCGTCGTATGTCCGGCGGATAAAGCTCAAATACAAAGAGAGAAACGGGCAAATGGCGGAGAGGCAGAAAAAAGCCAGGCTTTTTATATATATCGTCGTTGCCGTATGTCTTGTTATCCTTGCGTATCTTGCGCGAGGCCTGTATTACGGTGCGGTCNNGCTGAAGAGCAAATAGGTTATGCTAAAGTCCTGGCCCAGGAAATAAAAGACGGGCAGCTTTTTACCACCGTAAGATTCGTTGAAACCGCCAGGGATGACAAGCTAAAGAAAATTCTGGAGAAGGAATACGCCATCGCGGGCGATGTAGTCCATTTTGACGCACTGATAGTGAAGTTCGGCGACAAAATGGTTATGGACGGCAAGGCAAGGGCCCTATATTTGTGGAGAAGAGTCTACGGCGAGAAAATGTCGCCGGAAAGCGGTTTTGCCATAGAAGAACCAGGCGCCGAACCCCAAAGGTACGGTGATTTGCTCAAGGTCTTGCCTGTAAAACAAAGAGACCTTTTCTGGTCTAACATCTGGGACCTGGCAAATGACCCCGGCAAGCTCAAAAAATACGATATTGAAGCCATCTACGGCAACGTCGTTTATTCGAGGCTGCAAAAAGGGCTTATTTACGTCTTCAAGATAAGCCCGACCGGCCAGGTTTATCCCGAAATCATCCCCGATATGTAGCTCGCCCCGTGAGGGACTGAAGGTCTTATGGGGCTCGCTCAAACATCCCGCCCGAGGAATTTCAAATCTCAAATCTCTCCTGTCTCACGGAGCGAATCTGTTTGTGGATTGACGGCCTTAGCCTTGTTGATTATCGTATAGTCGAAAGCCGCGGTGCTCTGTCGCAGGCAAATTGATGGTTGTCATTCCTGCGCAAGCAGGAATCCAGTCCTAATTGTGGCTCTGGATTCTGCATCAAGTAATGACAAGCGGTACTTCGGGATGCGGTGCAATGGCAGGGAAGGTTGATTTCGATGTTGTTGTGGTAGGGGGCGGAATCGTGGGCTTGGCCTCTGCGTACAAGATTACGCTGAGCCATCCGGATATTTCTATTGCGGTGCTGGAAAAAGAAGGGCAGGTGGCGGCGCACCAGACCGGCCATAATTCGGGCGTCATCCATTCCGGGCTGTACTATAAGCCCGGCAGCAATAAAGCAGCAACCTGCGTGGAGGGGCGAAAAGAGCTTATAGCCTTTGCCAAGAAGCACAAGATACCCTGCAAAATTACCGGCAAGATAATTGTCGCCACAAAGGAAAAAGAGCTGGCTAAACTTGAGCAGATTTATCAGAACGGCTTAGAAAACAACATAGAAGGCATTGAAAAAATTGGGCCTGAGCAAATCAAGGACGCCGAGCCGTTTTGCGATGGGATCGCAGGTATCAGAGTGCCGAGCACAGGGGTAATTGATTTTACGGAAGTTGCGAAGAAATTGGCGCAGCTAATACAAACAAAAAGCGACGGCAATGAAGTTCTGGCTTCGCACGAGGTAACGGGCTTTGACAGGCACGATTTCTATACGAATGTCGTGACGAATAATGGGACTTTTGCTGTCCGATATATCATCAACTGCGCGGGCCTTCAGTCCGACAGGCTTGCCCGGATGGCTGGGGTCGATCCTGGGATGAGGATAGTGCCCTTTCGCGGCGACTATTACCAGCTGACGGAAGAAGCCGGCGAAAAAGTCAAGGGCCTGATATATCCTGTGCCGGACCCGGCATTTCCCTTTCTTGGCGTGCACTTTACCCGCAAGATCGACGGCTCGGTTGAGTGCGGCCCGAACGCCGTTCTATCATTTAAGCGCGAAGGCTACGGAAAAACCGATTTTAGCTGGTCGGATTCCTGGGAGGCGCTCTCTTACTGGGGCACCTGGCGACTCTTCCGCAGACACTGGATGTATGGCTTGGGCGAATACGCCAGAGCATTCAGCAAAAAACTGTTTCTTGCGCAGTTACAGAGGCTTATCCCTTCGCTCGGCCCAAATGATATAAGGCCCGGCAACGCGGGTATACGTGCTCAGGCTCTTGCGCGGAACGGCGAGTTGATCGACGATTTCAGAATAGAAAGACGGACAGACTCTATCCACGTCTTGAATGCACCTTCGCCGGCTGCGACGGCGTCGCTTGCTATCGGCGATCATATAAATGAAATCGCTACAAAGTATTTTAACCTGCGGTAAAACCGAAGACCGTCACCGCAGGGGTGACGGCTAAACATAATATTTAGCCCCGCAATTCATTGCGGGGTAATATTTCACGTTTTATGCGGGGTTTTGGGACTTAACGATTTTTGTAGGCAAAGGTGTGTAATGAGAACACTCGAAACTGCAAAACTATCCCAGAAAGAGCGGGAATCGATACTCGAAGCGGTCAGAGCCTTGAAGTGGGATTTGCCTGTAACGCGAGTAATACTGTTTGGCTCAAAAGCCCGCGGCGCAGGCCAGCCCGATTCAGACATTGACCTTCTGGTGCTTACCTCTTGTCCGGTCAGGAGTAAGTTGCGGGTGAGCATCTCCGGTCGGTTAGCTGACATCAATTTGCAAAATGACGTCCTGCTAACATCGGTTGTGATATCCGAACAGGATTGGTCAAGCGGACTGATCCGCTATATGCTGATTCACGACGAGGTTGAAAGAGACGGATGCGAAATATGAGACAGGGAAGGCTTCGTAGGGTCGTCGACAGGCCCGCGAATTTATAGATTTGATTCGTAGTCTTATTGGCACTGAGTGAAAACGGCTATGGCAGCAGCACCAGCCATCGGCCATTGTATAAGTGAGATAGCTACCAAGTATTTCAGCCTATGACCCATTACGCGTCGCCAAGGCCCGGCCTGCGAGTGACAGGCGGCGAGCAGCTAAATGAGCAAGTATCAAATTGACAGTCTGTTTGCAGAAATGGATTCCCGCTTGGGCGCCACCAACGATGAGACGGGTTGTCACCATATTATCTGTGTGGCGTTCGAGTCGGCGGCGGATGCGGAGTTTGATTATCTCGTGCCGGATGAGCTTTGGCCGATAGAACCCGGGCAGCGCGTGGAAGTCCCCTTCGGCAAAAAAAACAAACTTGAGATTGGCTTCTGTGTTGCGGTAGAAGATCGAGATTGCTCCGCTGCGCTCGCAATGACGCAAGCAGGGGGCAAGCAGCTCAAACTGAAACAAGCTGCCGGGATTATTGATAAAGAGCCGTTGGTTGGAGCCGAGCTTATGGAATTGGCCCGGTGGATCAGCAGCTATTATGTGTGTCCGCTTGGCCAGGTCTTGGCGGCGATGGTCCCGGGTGCGGTGAAAAAAGGCGCCGGCGCCAGAACGGCAAAATATCTCTATCTGGCAAGCAATCCCGACGGCGTCAATGAAACTGTCACGCATCTCAAGGGCAGTAGACAAAAGCAAATTGCCAGGCATCTGCAGGAAAAAGGTGCATTCGATCCAGAA
>JAFNGF010000248.1 GCA_017885385.1 Planctomycetota bacterium | reverse complement strand
TGTGCCTCTGTGCCTTTGTGCCTCTCTCCCAAGTGCACGCTTGACCACACAGCCGGCAGCTATTAGACTACGGCAAAACTTGATGGGCAAGGATAACAGCATAATGGATGTTTGGAAACCTCAAAAGATCGAGCTGGATCGCTGCTTTCAGGTCCAGATTGGGCCGCTTCGCCTGTGGATAAAACGAGCCGGCGATGAACTGCTTATGGCTGTGGAGAATTTGCCCGAATCCAAAGCCCAGATACAAGCCCCCATTTTAGCGCCCGTTGACCAGGAGGAAGGACTACGATGGAGCAGATGGATTATAGGTGAGTCTGAGGTCATTCAGCTAATCCCGGTGATGCCCGATCGCCCGGTGGTTGTGCGTCCTGAAGTGCCGGTGAAAATTCCTACCGACAAAGAGGCCCTTTTCTTTGTGAGTATCCCTATATGGGTTAGAGTAACCGCTGGTCCTGAGCAAGCCATCCTGTGTGAACAACCCTCACTTATACTTTCTAATATCTGGTTCGGGGACCTTATGTCGGGCGAACTTTGTTATTCGCTGCGAAGCCGAGCCCGCAGACGGATCACGGATTCTGAGCCCCTGTTGAACCGAGCCACCTGCCCCGTTCAGATCCGAAATGCAGCCCCCACCCATCTCGATGTGCAGCGGTTTTGTCTGCACGTCGAACGCCTGAAAATCTATGCGGGACAAAAGCAACTGTGGACTAACCAAATCCGTATGACTTTTAAGGGTGACGAAAAGGCCGGTCACGTTGACTATTCTGAGGGTCCTCCAACTTTCGAGCCCGTCGGCCAGATGCTCAGCGAGGCGCGAGCACCTTTGAAGCGGACACTCTTGGAAAAAAGTCTGGGCGGCTTTGGTCTGCTGACAGCTATATGAACTACTTATGTATAAGGCGGTAAAGCGATGCTTCTATTCGCAGGCCTCGATTGGTCAAAACTGATCACCAGAGAGACGTTACTGACCGTGATCCGCATCATATTGCTGATTGCTGTCGGCTTTCCATTGCTGCTGTTTGTCTCCTCATTGGCGGGGCGTGCAGCCAAGAAACGTTTCACCGCTCAGACCAGCATGCTGATACGAAAGGCAATATTCTACTTCGGCAGCATCCTGATAATTATGACCGTTTTGTACCAGATGGAATTCAAGCTAACCGCCATTTTGGGGGCGGCGGGAATTGCAGGTATCGCCATCGGTTTTGCCTCCCAAACAAGCATATCCAACATTATCAGCGGGCTTTTCTTGATCTCGGAAAAGCCCTTTGCCGTGGGCGACCTCATACAGATCGGCGATACAAAAGGCATCATCCTGTCTATCGATCTGCTGTCGGTAAAGCTCAGAACGTTCGACAATCAGTATATCAGGATACCAAACGAAACGCTCATCAAGAACCAGGTGACGAACGTTACGCGGTTTCCAATTCGGCGGCTGGACATCAAACTCGGCGTCGCCTATAAGGAAGATTTGAGCAAAGTCCGCGAGGTGCTGCTGGATATTGCCGAGAAAAACCCGTATTGCCTGGATGAACCAGAGCCGATTGTGCGTCTGGTAAATTTTGGTGATTCGGCTCTGGAGCTGCTCTTTGCCGTCTGGTGTGTCAAGACGGATTACCTTGAGCTGAGCGCAAAGATTATGCAGGAGATAAAAGAACGGTTCGACGCCGAAGGCNNAATTGAGAATTGAGAATTAAAGAGACTTCCCACGATGGAGCGGTACATTTGTATTCACGGCCACTTTTATCAACCGCCAAGGGAAAACCCATGGCTGGAGGATGTTGAAGTCCAGGACTCAGCGTATCCGTATCACGACTGGAACGAGAGAATAACGCACGAGTGCTATAGGCAAAACTCGGCATCCAGAATACTGGGGCCGGATAAAAAGATTATCGATATAGTCAATAACTATCTGAACATAAGCTTCGATTTCGGCCCCACTTTGCTTTCCTGGTTGGAGAGGCACGCCCCAGATGTCTATGAAAACGTGATCGAGGCTGACAAAAAAAGCCGAGAGATGTTTTCGGGCCACGGGGCAGCAATTGCGCAGGCGTATAACCATATTATCATGCCTCTTGCCAGCACAAAAGATAAGCACACGCAGGTAGTTTGGGCGATAAACGATTTCGAGCATCGCTTTGGGCGCAAACCCGAAGGTATGTGGCTACCTGAAACCGCTGTAGATATGGAAACTCTCGAAGTCCTTGCCCAGCACGATATTAAATTTACCATTCTGGCACCACATCAGGCCCGGCGCGTACGCCTGGTCGGAGCAGATCAGTGGACTGATATCGATAGGGATAGGATAGACACTACGAAACCTTACCTGTGCCGGCTTTCATCCGGGCGAACGATAAATCTTTTTTTCTACCATGGTCCGACTACCGCAGATGTCGCTGACGGGCGCCTTTTGCAAAATGGCGAATTCTTTGCCAAAAAGCTGGCCTCGATCTTTACCCAGAACAATGAACAAGCTCAGCTTGCCCACATCGCAACTGACGGCGAAACCTACGGTCATCACCACCGCCACGCCGATATGGCACTTGCCTATTGCCTTCACTATATCCAATCCAACAACCTGGCTAAGATAACGGTGTACGGTGAGTATTTGGAAAAATTTCCGCCCACCTATGAAGTACAGATTCATGAAAATACCTCCTGGAGCTGCAGTCACGGCATCGAAAGATGGAGGAGTAACTGCGGCTGCTGCTACGGCAGGTATCCTTCGGGAAAACAACAGTGGCGGGGGCCTCTGCGAGAAGCCATGGACTGGCTGCGCGACCGGCTCGCCTCTATTTATGAAAATAGAGCCGCTCAATATGTGCCCGACCCATGGGAGCTGAGAAATAAATACATCGCCGTCATAAATGATAGGTCGCTTGAAAACACCGAAAATTACCTGTTGAACTCCGCAGGCCGAGAACTCCCCTACGACGGAAAAGTAGCCGTCTTGAAGCTGCTCGAGATGCAGAGAAACGCAATGCTGATGTACACAAGCTGCGGCTGGTTCTTCGACGATATATCGGGAATAGAGACGACTCAGATAATGCAATATGCCTCTCGAGCAATCCAGCTGGCTAAAGAACTGGCCGGGCAGGACTTTGAGCCGGGATTCAAGGACATCCTGGAGAAAGCGCCGACGAATCTTAAAGAATTCGCCAATGGTAAGCAAGTCTACGACGCCTTCGTGAAATCCAGCAGCATCGACCTGAACCGCGTGGGCGCTCACCTGGCGATTAGCTCTATTTTCGAGGAGTACGCCGACAAAGTAGATACCTACTGCTATTCGACGAATATCGAGTTATACGACCGCGTTGACGCGGGCATTCAGACACTCGCTGTCGGCAGAGCAACCATTCAATCCAATATTGTCCTGGAAAGACATGCGGTCGATTTTGCCGTGCTGCACTTCGGCGATCATAATTTAATCGGCGGAGTGAACGACCGAATGCCCGATGACGCATTTTTCAGCATGCAGGAAAGTATAAAGAACGCATTTGGCAAAGGTGACACCACCGAGGTTATGCGCCTGATGAGTATCGTCTTCGGAGGAAACAATTATTCGCTCTGGCACTTGTTCAAAGACCAGCAGCGACGCATTCTGTACGAGCTGCTTCAGACAACATGGCAGGAGATCGAAGCTTCTTTCAGGCACATTTATGAACACAATTATACGATCATAAAGATAATGCGCGGCATGAATATGCCCCTACCGAAGGCGCTTTCCGCTCCTGCCGAGTTCATCCTCAATCAGGACTTGCGCAGGGTGATAGAGAATGATAAATCCGACCTCAAGAAGCTCAAGAAGCTCGCGGACGAAGCCGCCAGATTGTCGCTGCAGCTTGACCATGCAATGCTAAGATACGAAGCAAGCCATAAAATTAATGAGCTTATGACCAGGCTGAAGAATTCACCGCAAGACACCGCCCTGCTTGAATCAATAGAATCAACCATACGGACTTTGCTCACGGTAGTCTCAGAGCTCGATCTGCAACCCGCCCAAAATGTCTTATTTGCCGTCAGCGAGCAAGCATACGTGCGCGTAAGGAACGAAGCCAATTCAGGAGAAAAAAACGCTAAAAAATGGGTTGAAAGCTTCCGGAACCTGGCAGAATACCTGGGCGTAAAAGTTGATTGATGCCTGCAATTGACAATCGACAATTGTAAATTGAGAATTGCTATTCCGCCCATCTGACTAGCTGAGGGTGCATGTCTTGTACGATCTGGTTGGCGGACCTCATGCGAACGTTTATGTTTTGCAGTCCGGATCCCTGCGTCACGAAGGAGCATCCATAATGCGCCAAGGTTCTCTCTCTGGCGTGAAGCTGCATGGGAATAACTTTGAATCTGCTTTTGCCATCAACCATATAGAATAGCTCTACGCTAAAAATACCGGGCTGGGCCTGACCCAAATCGACGGTGCAGCTTACATCGAGCTTGTCACCTTCCACGAGCCGATCTTTCTTATCTGCGTTGACAGCAACGGCTGTAAATTTGACGGCGTCCCAGCACCTCAGAATTTCCTGGGCCTGCTCTGTGGCCTCTTTCTGGAGCCGGTAATTGTCCTGCGACAGCCTTTCAAACTCCTTTTTGGACGGCACGTAAAGCTTATCCACATAGCCTATCAACATTCGGTTCATGTTAAACTGTCGACAGACACTGCAGATGCTCTGCTTCATCATCTCGACCCACCGCTGTGGTATACCAAACTCATCACGATCATAAAACATCTCGGTTATTTCTTCTTCCAGCAAATCGTATATCTGATTAGCTTCGGCCATTTCCTGCAGCTCTAAGTGCCGGTAGAACTCCCCGGCAGTTATTGCCCAGCCGTTCTTACCGTTGTAGCCCTCAGGCCACCAGCCATCCAATACGCTGAGATTGAGCACCCCGTTGATCGCCGCCTTCATCCCCGAAGTTCCGCTTGCCTCGTTTTCCCTCAGCGGAGTATTCAGCCAGACATCTGCTCCCCAAACCAGATGCCTGGCGACGTTCATATCGTAATTCTCAAGAAAGATCACCTTGTCCTGAAGCTGGTAATCTTTGGCGAAATCCAGAATCTCTTTTATCATATCCTTGCCGACGTCGTCCGCGGGGTGAGCCTTGCCGGCAAAAATAAGCTGCACGGGCCTCGTGGTGCTGGTAAGAATCTTTTTCAATCTCTCCTTGTCCTTGAGAATGAGGGTGGCGCGTTTATAGTGGGCAAAACGCCTGGCAAAAACAACGGTCAGATACTCAGGATTTAATAGCCGCGTGAGATTCGCGATCTTGGGCTGGGCGTATCCTTTGGCGGCAAGGTCATCAGCAAGTTTCCTGCGCATGAAGGTGGCGAGACTTTGCTTGTTTTTTCGATGCGCCTCCCAGATTGCCTCGTCCGGAATATCCGCAACCTTATTCCAGAATTGATCATCCTGCGCACAGTGTATGTAATCCGGGCCAATATGGCGATTGAACATGTCGGTGAAAGGCTCGCTCAACCACGACCTGTGCACGCCGTTGGTCACGTAATCTATGGGAATTTCTACAGTCGGCAGCTCCGGGAACAGACTGGCCCACATCTTACGCGATACGTCCCTGTGGAGTCTCGAGACACAGTTTACGTACTTAGCAAACCTTATGGCAAAGGCAGGAAGCCAGAAGTTGTCCTTGTTATCCTCGATGAATCCGTAGGCCGCCAGCTCATCAAAGGAAAGCCCTCCGCCGAAGGCGGATTTTACCATCGGCTCGAGGTATTTCTTGACCATTTCGGTCTTGAAGTGCTCATTTCCAGCTATAACGGGCGTGTGCGTGGTAAAAACGGTGGAAGCACGTATTAACAGTTTGGCCTCTGAGAAAGAGAATTTTTGCCCTATCATCAGCTCCTGCAGCCGGGCTATTACCAGAAATGCGGAGTGTCCCTCATTTATGTGGAATATCTTCGGCTTTATGTTCAGCAGGTCCAGCGCCTTTATACCTCCAAATCCGAGCACCAGCTCCTGCTGCAGGCGTTTATCTTTGTCTGCGACATATAGCTCTTGCGTGATGTCTCTGAGGTCCGGAGGGTTGTCTTCTATATCGGTGTCCAGTAAAATTAGCTTTGTTTTGCCCACATCTATTTGCCACAGCTTAATCTTGAGATCTTGGCCGAGTATCTGCATCCTCACGCAAGCCCCATCATCGCCGGGGCACTTCAGCTCACGAATAGGAAGCAGGTGATTCTCAAACTCAACGAACAGCTCTTCCTGCTGTCCGTCCAGGTTGATTCGCTGCGTAAAGTACCCGAACTTGTAGATCAAGCCCACGCCTACTATTGGCAGATCCAGGTCAGACGCTGCCTTTAAGAAGTCTCCGGATAGAATGCCCAAGCCGCCCCCGTATATTGGTATACACTCATGCAGGCCGAATTCCATCGCGAAGTAGGCGACTATGTCGTCTTCACCGAGTTCGCTGCCGCCGCCATTCTTGGCCCGGTCGTACCTGATATAGTCCTGGAATTTTTCCCAGACTTTTTCCAGGTCGAACAGAAAGCCCTTGTCCTTGGAAAGCTCGCCAATTCGGTCTTCCGGCAGGCTGAGCAGAAGTCTCAAAGGATTATGGTTGACCGCCCTGAACAGTTGCGCATCGATTCTGTAGAACAGGTTTATCGCCTCGTAATTCCACGTACACCAAAGATTGCCGGCTAGTAGATATAACCTGCTCAGGTTTTCAGGGTACTTAGGATAAACGAAGATGTTCTTGAAGATCATCCTTTACTTTCTCCCTATCTTCTGCGAGTGTCAGCAATCCATCGCCTGGGTCAGCGTACCACAAAGGCAAACGATACACAATACAAAACTTGGCAAAACTCTCCGCAGCCGTCACCGATTGGCCGCTCGTGTGCGCCGTCGCGAGCTTTCTGGTGACAGGCAGTGCCCGGAGCACTGCTCAGCCTATTTGCCCAATTGTCTCCAGAGAAGACGGCGAACTTCTGCACTGATGCTGGGCAACGGGACAGTCATTGATTTCGGTTCGCCAAGAGTCCCTTGCACCTTCACCGAGACTGCATTTTTTTGCAGTGATGTCG
>JAFNGF010000247.1 GCA_017885385.1 Planctomycetota bacterium | reverse complement strand
AGCCGTCGCCGGTACGGCGACGGTCTTCGGCAGTTTCACCGCAGGTTTTTGTTGTGGTTTCACCGTCGGTTTTGCCTGTTATATTTAGCCCGCCAATCCTTCGACCCGGCTCAGCGGGTACCTATATCTTGCGGGTTAAAATGCTCAAGAGGGTCATCAAGGTCGAAATAGAACGAATCACCAAATACTCTTGCTAATCTCTGTGCTGCTTTGAGTTCAACCAGTTTTGAACGGAACATCTCAATTGTATCGATGGCGAGCGGTCTCAGCAATCTCTGCGCGTACTTAGCGCGCGTAGCTTCAGCTATATAGCTCGGACAGTGTCCTTCCAAGAACATTGTGCTCCAGGGATTCCACGTAGGCCGTCCACCTACGTCCGCCTTTTCAAATTCCCCTCGCAGAAACAAGAAGTAGTCGCTGTCCATAAACTGCTGCATCGGGATCACTCCAGCGATTTCTGCTTCTGTATGGCGCGCTTTCAGGATATCGGCGTGAACGGACACTCTTTTGAGCTTTAGTCGCTCCTTGCGATAATACAAGAGGCCGACTGGTTCAGAGATGTACCCGAAGGAAACGGGCCCAGGGGCATCCCACCGCCGATTGTCGAGGTAAATCTGTTCTTCGAGGATATCCGCGATTAGTTCCCAACAATTCTCCCTCATCAGGAATGAGATGAAAGTCACGAAGATCTCATGGCCAATAAACTTATAGAAATCGAAATCATCTTTCGGAATAGTCCCTGCGAATCCATAGGGGACGTAGTAGTTGCTAAGGATCCTACCGAAGGATTTGTATAGAGCAATAGCTGACTCAGAAGCGTTCATAATGGCGACGGACTGGGCCAGGCGTGCAAAATCTATCACAAGCTCGGCTGTTTGGTCAATTGACTCGATAAGGAGGTCATCTCGTTCACCTGCTCTCGAGAAATCTGGCCTGAAGGCATGAAGCTGATCACTCAGCCAATCCATGAATTTTCGAACTAATAAGACCTGATTGGGTTGCGCATTTTCGACCGCTGCTCGTGCCTGGTCTGCGATGGATAGCGTCTTACGACTTTGCTCCGTTTCTTTTACTTCTATTTGCGAAAAGATCGTGCGCAGGGCTTCTTCAAGTTTGGATGTCAGAGCCTTCCTCTCCGTGGCGCGGTCTTTACATTCCTGAGGCATATCGTAAGTCACAGCCCGCTTCTTGCTTAAATCAAACGGGAGTTCCTCTGGTGGGCCAAAAGCTGTGTTCATTATCATAAGAATCCGGTTAGAGGTCAGCGTTTTGAGCGCATATCCAAGCTCGATTAACACATTTGGATTAGGCGTCTTGCGTGACTTTTCACCTTGGTTGATAATTGACACGTCACATGCGAAGACCTGTGATTGCTCGACCTTCGCAAAGATTGTATTTGCAATATCCGGTGCGCCGGGTACTCCCACAGTGTCGCGGTCGATGACCGGTTCAATCTTTATGGATTCATCAGCGCGAATAGCTTTCGCTGCGTCCTCCAGGGCCTTCTCGATAAAGCTCCGGTTAGTTCCGTTTGGCAGATCAGATTGCCAGGAGTAAAATACTTCATACTTTTCCATTCTTTCCCTCCGCGATCCTGTTTCTCACTGAATCGTACCTTTTATGGCTTTCGGTAGTATTGCATAGCTTCGGGGATAAGTTCTTTGATGTTCTGGATACGGGTGGCGTCGGCGGGGTGCGTGCTCAAAAATTCCAGCGGACGCGGGCCTTTCTTTTCGGCGGACATTCGCTGCCAAAAACCAACGGCCTCGTTCGGATTATAGCCGGCCATAGCCATAAATATCAGGCCCAGCCGATCGGCCTCATTCTCGTGCAGCCGGCTATAGGGAAGCAGAACCCCGACCTGGGTTCCCAGACCGTAGGACAGCATGAAAAGCTCTTTGGTCTGCGCGGGCTTGGTCTCCATAGCTTTCGATAGTGCCATGCCGCCAAAATCTACCAGCAGGCCCTGCGTCATTCTCTCTGCCCCGTGCTTGGCAAAGGCGTGTGCGATTTCGTGGCCCATCACCACCGCCAGCCCGGTCTCATTCTGCGTAATCGGCAATATGCCGGTATAGACCACGACTTTTCCGCCCGGCATACACCAGGCGTTGACGTTGGGGTCCTCCACGAGACTGAATTCCCACTGGTATCCTTCCAGCTTCTCCGAGCAGTAGTTTTCCAGGCAGTATCGCTCCACGGCGGTTCGGATTCGGCTGCCCACCTGCTTGACCATCTGGGTCTGCCCGGCGTTGCCGCTGAGCTTATGCTGGGCGAGGAACTCGCCGTAGGATTGGAAGCTCATCGAGTGTATCATTGAATCGGGCACGATATTGAACTGTTGTCTGCCGGTGATTTCGACCTCCGAGCAGCCGGCATAAAGCAGCAAGAGGCCGCAGAGAACCGCCAATTCCAGCTTTTTTAGGGATGTTTTCATGGCATTTGTTCCTTTCCTTGACCTACGGATGACTGAGGACGGATGACGGACACTTACGTTTTCTGAAATTGGTTGCACCATTTCTCGGGTTCAGCCATCATCTTGCCAAGCATTCTACCAATTCTCTTGCATCTTGCCAACAATAGCGCGTGCTCTTCAGCAGAAATATATTTACATTCGAGCGAGGTATCCAGCCAATGCTGTGTCTCTGCCTGTTCACCATCGGCGTCAGATAGCTTGCTGACAAAATGCGCAGGATAACGCCGCTTTTGCCAAGACTCTGCGATGTTAGCTCCTATTGATCGAGAAGACCGTCTGAGTTAGTCTGTGAGCGAGTAGAGTTCTTCTTTAGGAAATCTCTTTGTGAGTACGAAGATTTCCTGTTGGAGCTCAACAGCGAGCTTGTAAACATTCAGATCACGAAAACTCTCGATTTTCTCACTCATCTTCTGTCTCCGGAATTCCGTCCTCTGTCCTCCGTCTTCTGTCTTCTNNGTCTTCTGTCTTCCGTCTTCCGTCCTCCGTCCTCTGTCCTCCTACGTTTTACCCATCTCGTTCCTTATTTGGTTGATCAGATTGATCGCCTCGATCGGCGTGAGATTGTTTATGTCAATCGAGGACAGTTTCTCAAGCACTGATTTGTGTTTTTCGACAAAGAGCAGGTCTTTATCCGGCTGTTTTGTTTTGTGCCGGGCGAGGCGGTCGCTGGTAGCTTCCTTTGTGAAGGCCGCTTCCAGCTCTTCGAGGATCTCGGCGCTGCGCTTTACGATAGATTTCGGCACGCCGGCCAGTTTTGCAACGTGGATGCCGTAGCTTTTGTCGGTTCCGCCGGGCAGAATCTTGTGCAAAAAGACCACCTCATCCATCCACTCACGTACCGCCACGTTGCAATTTTTAATATTGGCAAATAGGTCGGCCAATTCGGTCAGCTCGTGGTAGTGCGTGGCAAAGAGCGTCCGGCACTTTATGTTTGTCGCGATGTGCTCGGTAATCGCCCAGGCAAGGGCCAGGCCGTCATAGGTGCTCGTGCCGCGGCCGACTTCGTCAAGAATGACGAGCGATTTGCCCGTGGCGTTATTTATGATGTTGGCTGTCTCGGTCATTTCGACCATGAACGTCGATTGGCCGCGGACAAGCTCATCGGATGCACCGACGCGGGTAAAGATTCTGTCGACCAGGCCCATCTGCGCCTCTTTGGCGGGTATGAATGAGCCGGCCTGTGCCATTAGGACCAGAAGCGCAGNNGCGAGGGTATCGGCCAGCGCCTGAAGTCTACTTATGTATTGGGCCGCCTGGCGGCGAAGCTCGTCAAATAGCTGCTGTTCTAATTCCAGCGCCTTCTCCTCGGCGCCGAGGGCCTGCGTTTCGTATTCTTTAAGCTCCTCGGTGATGTAGCGTTCGGCATTTTTTATTGTCTGCTTGCGGACGTAGTCGGCGGGCACTTTATCCGCGGATGAGCGAGTAACTTCAATATAATAGCCGAAGACCTGGTTGTAGCCGATTCGCAGATTGCCGATGCCGGTGCGTTCGATCTGCTGTTTTTGATATTGTCGCAGCCAGGACTGTCCGTCTTTGGAGATTGAGCGCAGGCGGTCAAGCTCTTGCGAAAAACCATCCCGTATTACGCCGCCGTCGCGAAGATGCGAGGGACATTCCGGCTCAACTGCTGCTTCGAGCAAGTCAGCTAATTCGTCCATACTATCACACTGGTNNNNCNNCNNNATNNNGNNGTNAGCNNGANANNNNTNAACCAGGAACTCGACTCTCTGCGCTCGATTTCCAGAGACGGCCAAAGCTGGCTAAAGAACTACCAGAAGGAACAAGCCCGGCGAACCGGCATAGGGAACCTAAGAATCGGTTACAATCAGGTCTTCGGCTACTATATTGAGGTAAGCCGCTCAGCGGCAGATAAAGTTCCCGCTGACTACGTCCGTAAGCAGACAATCAAAAACGCCGAGCGATACATCACCGAAGAGCTTAAAAAATACGAAACGCAGGTCCTCAGCGCCGAGGAAAAGGCGCTCGAATTAGAGCAGCAAATCTTTGATGAC
>JAFNGF010000246.1 GCA_017885385.1 Planctomycetota bacterium | reverse complement strand
TCGATTTTCTCAAAGATGGCGAGCACTGCGTCTGCGATATCGCCGAGTGTGTCGGCTCGGAGCGGTCGAACGTTTCGCGCCACCTTTCGGTGATGGTCGCTGCCGGTGTATTGCAATACCGCAAAGAAGGACTCAAGGTGATCTACAGCCTTAAGTGCGGCTGCATCGTGGATTTCTTCTCGTGCATAACGCGTGTGCTGAAGCAGCAGATCAAAGATAGCGAAAAGTTGCTTGCGGCCCTTTAACCCGCGCCTTTTTCTGTATTGTTGAGACAAAGAGAGCCATGAATCGAGAATGGAAGATATTTGCGGCACTGGTTTCCATCTTCATCGTGGCGTATGCTCTGCCGCTGGGCAATCCAAAGATTCAAGAAGCGATCCAGGAGGCATTTCGGCTGCTGCAATGGTACGCCCGCAATCACACGCTGGCCTGCGTGGTGCCGGCACTTTTCATCGCAGGGGCCATCATTACGTTTCTATCCCAGGACTCGGTGATGCGATATCTCGGCCCTAAAGCCAATCCGGTTCTGGCTTATGCGGTGGCCTCCGTTGCCGGATGTGTTCTGGCGGTCTGTTCGTGCAGCGTCCTGCCGATGTTTGCCGGTATATATAAACTTGGAGCCGGGCTGGGGCCGGCCTCGGCGTTTTTGTATTCCGGACCCGCAATAAACGTTCTTGCCATCTTTTTAAGCGCTCGCGTCCTGGGCTTTTCCATCGGAGTTGGGCGGGCTGTCGGTGCGGTAGCATTCTCGGTAATAATCGGACTACTAATGGCAATAATTTTCCGAAAGGGCGAACAGGCAAAAGCACAAGCCGCTCTACAGATGCCTGAGCCCGAAAAACCCCGCCGGCACATCGCTAAAACCGCCCTTTACCTGGGCTGTATGGTTATGTTTCTTGTCTTCAGCGATTGGTTTAACCCCGGCAACGTCATCGTTACAACGACCGATGCTCGCCAGTTCAAGGCGGTGGTCCTTCAAGAAACAAAAGATGCGGTGCGATTCCAGCTTGAAGAGAACGTTGGTTCAGCCAAACTGGGCGAGAAAATAACCCTGCCGAAAACAGAAATAAAAGATATGCAGGATCAGAAAACCTGGGTGCTGGCAGTATATCACACTCGCTGGTTCCTGGCGGGACTGATGGGGCTGGCTGTGATTATAATGGCCTGGCGATGGTTCCAGCCGGACGAACTCCGCCAGTGGATGCAAAACACCTGGGAATTTACCAAGATGCTTGTGCCGCTGCTTTACGGCGGGGTGTTTATCGTCGGCTTTGTAAGTGTCTTGCTGCCCGAAAAGCAGGTGGCCCAGCTTGTCGGCGACAATAGCTTACGCAGTAACCTGGTTGCCAGTGTCATCGGAGCTTTCTGGTATTTTGCTACGCTCACCGAGATTCCTATCACACAGTCGCTAATGAACCTAGGTATGCACAAAGGCCCTGTGCTGGCGCTTCTGCTCGCAGGCCCTGCGTTATCCCTGCCGAGTATGATTGTTATCCAGAAAATTATGGGAACGAAGAAAGCCGTTGTTTTCATTTCGCTCGTAATAATTATGGCCACAATTACTGGAATGTTTTTTGGCGTGTTTTGGGGATAGATAAGTGACTGAGGTTAGGAAAAGTGCACCGGCAGTCGGCTAACAGAGTGAGAAATGAAAATGAGGGCGAAATATATAGAATAATTAAAAGGGGAAATAGTGCGATGCTTGATTCAAACGTTCAAGAGCTTGTCGCGATAGGAGCTTCTGTTTCAGCGAATTGTCATCTCTGTGTGAAATACCACATCGCAAAAGCCCGGGAAATGAAAATAGACGAGAGTGAAATCCAGCAGGCTATTGACGTCGGGAAAATGGTTAGAAAAGGCGCCGTAGGCCAGATGGACGAATTGCTTAAGGAATTATCGAAGTAAAGTTGGAGGTATTTTATGCCGTCTGAGTCGAGGGAGAAAATTAGAGAGACCGTCCGGCGGGGATATACGGATATCGCCCGAGGCGGCTCAGGCTGCTGCGGCTCATCAGCGCCCGACAAGCTTGCCGAGGGGATAGGTTACTTGGGCGAAGACCTTGAGCTTTTGCCCGAAGGGGCGAATATGGGGCTTTCCTGCGGCAATCCGACCGCCATAGCGAATCTCAAGCCCGGCCAGGTCGTCTTGGACCTTGGAAGTGGAGGCGGGTTTGACGTCTTTATCGCTGCGAAAAAAGTAGGTCCAAAGGGTAGAGCTATCGGGACCGATATGACGGCTGAAATGATCGGTAAGGCAAGGGCAAGCATTTCCAGATTCACAGAAAAGACGGGACTTTCCAATGTTGAGTTTCGCCTGGGCGAAATCGAGCATCTTCCCGTAGCGGATGCAAGTGTTGATGTGGTAATCTCGAACTGCGTAATTAATCTTTCGCCGGATAAGCAGCAGGTCTGGCGGGAAATTGCCCGCGTATTAAAACGAGGAGGCAAGGCGTGCATTTCCGATCTTGCCCTGAAAAAGCCCTTGCCTGAACGTGTCTTAAAGTCCGCTGCGGCGCTGGTCAGTTGCGTCGCCGGTGCGGTTCTGATTGATGAGACGATAAAGATGGCAAGACAAGCGGGCTTAAAAAATATTCAAGTCGTCGAAAAAGCACATAACATCGACGTGATGGCCGATTGCAGCGACCCGCTTTACAGGCAGGTAAAAGAATTTTTGCCGGAAGGAGCAAAACTAAGCGACTATATCGTCAGCGTTGATATAACGGCACTTAAGGAATAAGGAACAAAATCTGCGTTAAAGAAATCATTTATGGCAAATGGCAATTCATCTCAAAAGCAGGGCAAAGGCCTAAGTATCTTTGAAAAGTATCTGACGGTCTGGGTCTTGCTGTTCATAGTTGTCGGAATAATCCTCGGCAAAGCGGCCCCGGGTTTTGCCAAATATCTCGACGGGCTGGCGATATATGTCGGCGGCGCTCCGGTTGTTTCAATTCCCATCGCCGTGTGCCTGTTCTTTATGATGTATCCGATAATGGTCAAGATTGATTTCGCGGAGGTCCTTAAAGCGGGCAAAAGCATCAAGCCGGTCGGCCTGACCTTATTTGTCAACTGGGCGATCAAACCGTTTACAATGTACGCGATAGCATTATTGTTTTTAGGCGTTCTGTTCAGGGGATTTATTGGTCCCGATGCGGTTGACCTCGTCAAAATGCCGTTTGGGTTGGACCTGCCCATCGGCGCCACATACGGTGTCGGCACGATAGTTATGGAAAACGGCGTCAAAATGATGCAAGTTCCGCTGTGGAGAAGTTATTTAGCCGGCTGCATACTGCTTGGCATCGCACCATGTACAGCAATGGTTCTTGTTTGGGGTTACCTCGCTAAAGGCAACGATGGTCATACATTGGTTATGGTAGCCATCAATTCGCTAAGCATGTTGTTTCTTTATGGGCCGCTGGGCGGATTTCTGCTCGGCGTCGGCCGATTGCCCGTCCCCTGGCAGGCGTTATTATTATCAATAGCTATTTATGTGGCTTTGCCTCTATTAGCGGGATATTTGTCACGCAAGTGGATTATCGCCGCAAAAGGGCAAGACTGGTTCAAGGAGAAATTTTTGCACTTTTTGACGCCGGTGACTATTATTGCCCTACTGATCACCTTGGTTCTACTGTTCTCGTTCAAGGGTGAGGTCATTTTGTCCAATCCGTTGACCATCTTGTGGATTGCTATTCCGTTGTTCATTCAGACCAACCTGATATTCTGGATCGGCTATTTATTATCCAAGCCCCTAAAGCTGAGCTACGCGGATGCAGCTCCATCGGCTATGATCGGCGCCTCCAACCACTTTGAGGTCGCGATAGCCACGGCAACGATGCTTTTCGGTCTTTCTTCCGGCGCCGCGCTTGCGACGGTTGTGGGCGTGCTCATTGAGGTGCCGGTAATGCTGATGCTCGTGCGAATATGCCTTAGAACCCAAAACTGGTTCCAGACTACCGCAACAACCTTAGATTCGTTTGTAAGGAAGGCATCGTGAAAAAAATACAGATTCTCGGCACTGGTTGTCCTAAATGTAAGAAACTGGCGGAAAATGCCGAAATTGCAGCCAAAGACCTGGGCATCGAATACTCGCTGGAAAAGATAACCGAGATAAGCGAAATTATGAAGTTCGGCGTGATGATGACGCCGGCTCTGGCAATAGACGGCCAGGTAAAAAGCGTCGGCAAAGTTATTTCGCCGGATGAAATCAAGAAAATGCTTATGTAAATCAAACTGATCGATTCCTGGCGTCATACCCGCGAAGGCGAGTATCCATTTACCGTATTGTAGAAGTGGATTCCCGCTTGCGCGGGAATGACAGGTAGCGAGGTTTTTTTAAGGAGAACATTATGTGCGCCCGGGCTAATTGTTGTAGTGGCGGGCCGACGTTGATATTCGCTTGTTCCGGAGCGGCTGATGTCGGTGAAATCGCCGATCGAGCGGCAAGAAAACTGACCAAAGACGGCATCGGCAAAATGTTCTGTCTGGCAGGGGTCGGCGGACGTATCAGCGGTATTATGAAAACCACAGAATGCGCCGAGAAGATTCTGGCGATTGATGGATGCCCCTTAAATTGCGTCAAAAATTGTTTAGAGCAGGCAGGGTTCAATAAGTTCATGCATCTTCAGCTTGCCGACCTTGGTTTTGAAAAAGGAAAGAGTCCAGCTATCGAAGATAACATCAACAAAGTTTCCCAAAAAGCAGTTGAGATGTTGAAACCAAATGCAGGATGAAAAGGTGGTTATAACGCTCGATGGCAAGCAGGTGCAGGAGCTCGAACGTATCGCGCTGGATGACGACCGGCAAATGGCCCTGGTCTTCGTCAAGAACGTCATCAAGCCCGCTGTGGATGCTGTTCGGGGCAAAGGGCACTGCAAGCCCATATTTGAGTGGCATCGAGGAGAGAACATAAAAACTGAGCCGCCACCCATTAAGAAGGAATGAGTTAACGCCGATGTGGTCGTATCTGAAGCGAGCAAGATTTTGGCATAGATTTGGTCCGTGGCTTGTTCTGAAACAAGGAACCGTTCTGTACAATGTATGCGTGTGAACACGATGACGTCCATATCTTTGATTCTATGGGTGACAGCCCTCGTCGGCTGTCAACAAGCTGAACGCGGCAGGTCTTGCTCGCCTGCGGATGCAACGATGCAGGCGAACCCCGGCTCTTGGGTGGTTCAGCAGGACCCGCCGGTAGGTGTGCGCCTGAGCACCGGCCCGATTCAAAGTGCACCGTCTTCAAGGCTCCGAGTGGTTATTTATTACTTCCATCCTACCTTCCGTTGTACTTCCTGCCTGCTGGCCGAATCACTGGCCCATCAGGTCGTTCAGGAGCACTGGAATGATGCACTTGATCAGGGCGTGCTGCAATGGAGGCTTGCTAATATTGACCTGCCTGAAAACCAGTCGCTGACGCGGTTATTCGCGGTCGATTCCAGTGCAGTGGTCGCTGCCTCTGTCCGCGACGGCAAACCCGTCCGCTGGGAGAAGATCAGCCAGGTCTGGGAACAGGTGCAGGAGCCGGATACTTTCAGAGGTCGCATTCATGGACAGATCATGAAACTCTTGTCAGACGAATAGAGGCTCAAAGTGCCCTATGTGCTATGCGGGCGTGATATTTTCGAAGTTGGCGATGGTGGGCCAGTGCCCATGCATTGGCGGCCGTGCTATAGATCCTCTGCTTCTGCTGGCAATCGTCGCCGGCATCTGGCTGCTGGCACGCTGGGTAAGGTCGGTGCTTAGAAAGGAAGGGGTCTCGAAGATGAACAGAATTGGAAAAATAGTAATTGTTATCGTTCTAATTGCCGCGGTGGCGGCTGTAATTGCCGTCAAGTATAATCAGTCCGGCCAAAAAACAGCAGCGACGGGAGATGCAACCTCTGTCGGTAAGGTTGCCCGGCAGGAGGTGCCTACAAAAAACCAGCCGGATCAGCTCGTGGGTAAGGGTCTGCCAGTGCTGATTGATATCGGCGCCGGCACATGTATTCCCTGCAAGTTGATGGCTCCCATCCTCGAAGAACTTAAAAAAGAGCTGGCTGACAGATTAGTGGTGCAGTTTCTCGACTTAAATAAGTTCCCTGACGCGGCTCAGACATATCAGATCAGGTTTATGCCCACACAGATTTTTTACGACGCTTCGGGCAAGGAGCTGTTCCGCCACGAAGGCTTTTTCTCCAAAGAGGACATCCTGGAAAAATGGAAAGAGCTTGGCGTGGATCTCTCAGGCTCAAAAACGCAATCGCCTACCTTCGAGCGGCTCACGCCCGCCCAGCCCGACAATCGTCCCAAAGAAAACATCTGCTATATGTGTGACGGTGACATCAGCCGCAAAACAATGGTAACGGTTCAGACAGACAAAGGGCCGGTGCGCCTGTGCAGTCCGCATTGTTATTTCATCCTGTATTCGTGCCTGACCGAAGACAAGACCGATTTTGACAAAAAGGTCTCGGTTGCAGATTGGGTCACGGCCGAACCCATTGCCGCTGCGGAGGCGATGTATCTGTACGGGCTCAATGGTCGGACAGGGCGACCAACCATCAAAGCTTTCACCAACAAGAGACAGCCCGACCAAGCGACTTCTGGCGCGATCGTCATCGGTTGGCAAGTCTTGCAGGAAAAGGAGCTGGCGACTCGGTGTGGCTTCTGCGACCGCGCAGTCTACGCGGAAGATGCGGCTGTGGTCAAAGCTAACGGACTATCCACCTGGGGCTGCTGCTCACACTGTGCGTTGGGTGTAGCAGCTCGCACGGGCAAGGATATAGAAGTCCACGAAAAGGACCGCCTCACAGGCGAAAAGATTATTGTCAAGACTTTTGGAGGCCAGGTAGCTTCACTGGAGCCAGCAACTGCCGTTGCCTGGTTCGGCCAGCGCCAGAAACCAGACGGCACATGGGCCTCCGCCGGCTGCTTCCACCAGGGCTTTTTTATCAATGCCGAGAACCTCAAGAAATGGGTCGAGCAGAACCCTTACGAGACGGGCAAGCTGATAAGTATCAATCAGGCCCTTGCCGACAAAATGAAAATGTCGCCCGAACAAATTCAAAAGGCCTGCAAGATTGGCGAATGTGTACCTAAATAACATTATCCGACCCGCCACTTTCTGTGCGCGGAGTCCAATATGAGGAGTGTAACAATGAAGCGTTTCGGCATTTTCACAGTCGCGTATCTTTCTTTATTGGTGTTGGTGGTGCCCCTTCAGGCGGCCGAAAAAAACAGCACGGTCAGCTCGTCTTTGCCAAAACCCCAGACAGTCAATGACCTGAATCCGGGCTTGACAATAGGGGCCTTGACCTACGCGATCACCGCAGACCTCCCAAAAGGAGTATTACTCAAAGCTGGAGACCTTCTTATTCACGATAAGCAGGTCAGGGAAGAAATCGCTAAAGCGCAGGAGCAAATGCGGCCAAAACTCGAGAAGAATGCCTTCTTTCTTCTGGAGCAAATTGCCACGTTCAAGCTGCTCCTGGCCGAGGCAAAAGCAGACGCAGCCAAAAGCGACAAGGACATCCCGCAAAAGAACGACCAGACAATTATCCAAGACTATTTGCCCACTTTAGTCAAGAACGTAGAAGTCGGCGATTCAGAAGTCCTCTATTTCTACAATAATAATAAAGAAACCCTTGGCGGTGCTTCACTGGCGCAAGTCAAGCCGCAAATCGTGCAATTCCTGCTTCAGCAGAAACAGCAGGAGTTCATCAACAAATACATCCAGACCCTCGGCCAGAGAATGCAGATTGAAATTTCCGCTCCGTGGCTAAAGGTTCAAGCAGCCCTGGCAAAAGATAATCCGGTTGACAAAGTACGCGCAAGTGGCATGCCGTCCCTTGTCGATTTTGGTTCCACAGGCTGCGTGCCTTGTGACATGCTGGCCCCGATACTGGATACACTGCGAGAGAAATACAAGGGAAAACTTAATGTCCTCTTTATTCATGTGGGACAGGAGCCAATTCTGGCAAGTCGCTACGGAATCCAGGCCATCCCAGTTCAGATATTTTTCGATAAAACCGGCAAAGAGGTCTTTCGCCACGTCGGCTTTTTCCCACAAGAACAGATCGAGGCAAAACTGTCGGAAATGGGTGTCAAATAGCGGATGGAAAAACTTTTTACGACGCTGACGCATGCTGTTGAGGGGACGCCCGCAATAGCTATAACCGCCGCCTTTGTCTGGGGTATCCTGAGCATACTTCTTAGCCCGTGTCACCTGGCGAGTATTCCTTTGATAGTCGGCTTCATCGACCAGCAGGGCCGAATCTCGACTCGGCGGGCCTTTTATATATCCAGCCTGTTTGCTGTGGGCATATTAATAACGATTGCCGGCATCGGCGCCGTTACCGCCGCAGCCGGGCGAATGTTAGGCGATGTCGGGAAATATGGAAATTACTTTGTCGCCGTCATCTTTTTTGTGGTCGGCCTGATACTTCTGGATGTGATACCGATACCCTTTAGTGGGCCTGGGCAGATTGGTATGAAGCGCAAAGGCCCGCTGGCTGCTTTTATTCTTGGACTGGTATTCGGAATCGCGCTGGGACCCTGTACTTTTGCCTATATGGCTCCGATGCTGGCCGTGACATTCAAAACGGCGGCGACAAATTTACTCTACGGCCTGTCCCTTCTGCTCGCTTACGGCATCGGGCATTGCTCTGTCATTGTTTTTGCCGGAACCTGCACGGAGCTTGTGCAGCGATATATGAACTGGACCGAGAAATCCAAGGGAGCAGTTATTTTGAAAAAGGTCTGTGGCGTTTTGGTTTTGCTCGGTGGAGTCTATTTGATCTACCAGGCCTGAGAAAGTAAGGGAGAAAAAATGGCTGATAAATATACCAGAAGAAAATTCTTGGGTACAGTAGGAGCAGCAGTGGCGATTGACGCCGCGGCCGGTGCCGTCCACGCTGCTGAGCGTCAGAAATCAGAGCGCATCAGGATTGTCGGCATCGCTTGTAGTCCCCGCAAGGGTAAAACGACAGCGGCATCGCTGAAAGTCTGCCTGGATGCCGCCGCCCAGGTCGATCCGAGAATCGAGGTGGAGCTTATTGAGCTGGCGGGCATGAAGATTGACGGCTCTCTGGCTGGCGGCCTTGACCTGCCGCCCGGCCAGAAGGACGACTTCTCTGAACTTATCCCCAAGTGCTCCGACCCGAAGGTAGCCGGAATTATCATTGGCACTCCGGTCTACTTCTGCAACATGACGTCGCTGTGCAAGGCGTTTCTCGACCGGTGCATCGCCTTTCGCAAGAATAACTTCGCACTGGCCAACAAGGTAGCTGGCGTCCTGGCGGTAGGTGCAGCCCGCAATGGTGGCCAGGAAATCACTATCCAGTCGGTTCAGGCCGCTCTGCTTTGCCAGGAGATGATTATCGTCGGCGACGCCAGACCCGGTGCCCGGATCGGCGCAGCCGTATGGAACGATGGCAGCGATGATGTCACCAAAGACGAGTTCGGTATGGCTTCGGCCAAGAACCTGGGCCGCCGAGTTGCAGAAGTGGCACTGAAAATAGCTGCCGTTCGGTAACTCCGCAGCACTCAAATGCGTACTGAAGTAGTTCACGGTCATGCGAAACAGCAGGCAGACAAAATCAAAATTGTAGAATTACTGCCTCGCGGCAATCGTGCCTTAATTTTGGATTTTGGTTTTTCATCACTAATTAACCCTATCCCATCGCCCGCCTTTCGTTGTTGACAATCGCAGCGGGGGCCATAAAATAGCCAGTTAAATGTTCATTGTTCATGATTATTTGTTCACCGTTCAACGAACAACGAGCGACGAGGAACGAGCCGATGGATCCGGCGATTTTTAAGGCTTACGACATAAGGGGCGTCTATCCGGACGAAGTCAACGAGGAAGATGCGTGGAAGATCGGCTGCGCCACCGCGCGGTTCCTGCCCTCTCTGGTTCGCGGCTACGAGCGCGGCCTGGCCGATAGTCACTCGCTCTGTGTTGGTCGCGACATGAGAAAGCACAGTCCGGCTTTGGCGGAGGCGCTGATAGAGGGAATGCGCTCCACCGGCGCCAACGTGATTGATATAGGAATGGTCGATACGCCGCAAATGTATTTTGCGATCAATCACCTTGGAGCCTGCGGCGGAGTGCAGGTTACCGCTTCGCATAATCCGGCCAAGTACAACGGCTTTAAGATATCCGGCCTGGGCGCTAAACCTGTCGGCGAAGATACCGGATTAAAAGACATCAAGCATCTGGCCACCGCGCTCGTTCACACCAAGGGCAAAGCGACCGGCGCCATCAAGAAGCTGGATTTGACAGAGCAGTACAAAAAGCACGTGCTGAAGTTTCTCAACCCTAATCTTAACAAATTGAAGATCGCCGTTGACGCCTCAAACGGCATGGCCGGCAAAATGCTGCCGGCGGTTTTTGGCGATTTGTCGATAGAAATAGTCCGGCTTAACTTCGAGCACGCCGGAAGATTCAAGCATCGGCCCGACCCTCTGATAGAGAAAAATCTGGCTCAGGTAAAAGCCTCCGTAAAGAGAAACCAGTGCCACTTCGGAGTTTGCTTCGACGGCGACGCCGACAGAATGGCCTTCATCGACGAGAAAGGGCAGGTTGTCGGCAGCGATTTAGTGACCGCTATGATGGTGCCTTATTTCCTAAAAAAAGAGCCGAAATCAATAATTGTTTATGATGTACGCAGCAGCCGGGTGGTGGCGGAAGAAATTATCAAATATGGAGGCACTCCGCGCAGAGAACGCGTCGGGCACGCCTTTATGAAAAAGGCTATGCGAGACTCCCACGCCATATTCGGCGGCGAACTTTCCGGGCACTTCTATTATCGTGACAACTTCTGCACCGACTCGGGCCTTATCACCCTGGTGCACGTGCTGAATATCGTCAGCGAGGCTAAAACGCCGGTCGGCGATCTGATCGAGCCGTTGCGAAGATACTATAGCAGCGGCGAAAAGAACTTTGAGGTAAAGGATAAGCAAGCCAAGATGGATGAGCTTGCCAAAAGATACGGCCAGGGCCAAATCGACCGTCTGGACGGCATTACTGTCGGATTTAAGGAGTGGTGGTTTAATTGTCGGCCGAGTAATACCGAGCCGCTGCTGCGGCTGAACGTTGAGGCCAAAACCAAAGAGCTGCTCGATGCCAATTTAGCCGAAATCGAACAGATGCTCGGCAAGCCCGTGTGACCAATTCTGGGGCACTTGGAACTCACACATGTCCTATTTAGCCCCACGTTTAACGTGGGGTTTTTACCGTCGCCGGCACGGCGACGGCTAAACGAAATCTGCCAAACGCGTAAGAGGTAACACTAAGGAACCTATATGGATATACATACAAAAGTTTATGAAACGCCCGCCGGACTGGTTGAAGGAGTGCAGACCAAATGGGCCGGATTTAATATTCTGTTAGTAGCCGGTGGCAAAGGCTTTCTTGCTTGTCCGGCGATTGACGTGGAAGCCTGCCAGAGATATGGCGTTGCCGCCGCGATTGTCGAAAGCACGCCGGATAATCCCATAGGCACACTGGAGCGTTTCCCTAACCGCAAGATTACCAAGGCCAACGCAAAGGCCAAAGCCCTCGGCATAAAAGAAGGTATGCAGGCCAGCGACGCCTTCGCATTGATAGCTTAGTTTAGCCCCTAGGCCTGTCCTGAGCGAAGTCGAAGGGTTTACCCTGGGGGTCATCAATTCAAGTGGATTTTATCAACGCAAGGAGAAAACCGTGATGACAAATGACTTATCTCGGCGTGAATTGTTACTCGGTGCCGCAGCCGCCGTTGGAGGCGCTGCAGCTGCCGGCAGCAACCTGCTGGCCGCCGACGTCAACAGGGGCGAAATGAAACGCACAGCAGACTTTATTTATTGCTTCAACACCAGCACAATCCGCGGGCAGAAGCTCGGTCTTGACCAGGAGGTCGAGATCGCTGCCAAGGCCGGCTATAAATGTATTGAGCCGTGGGTCGACAAAATCCACGATTATGCTAAGCGCGGCGGCAGTCTGAAAGACATCCGCAAACGCATCGAGGACCTGGGACTGACGGTCGAAAGCGCCATTTCTT
>JAFNGF010000245.1 GCA_017885385.1 Planctomycetota bacterium | reverse complement strand
ACCGTGATCCGCTCGCTCGGCGAGGCATTCCCCTCCGCGCCACGCGCCGAGGCGGGAATAATCCACGGCGCCGCGATTATCCCTGAAAGCGCAGCCGTGCGGCCCAAGAACTGGCGCCGCGTGATTCGGCGAGTAATAGTTGCTCTGGTATTAGCCGTTCGTGTCATTGCTCACCTCATTTTACCAGTTGGATGCTTACCTTGTTGAATAGATCGATGCCCTGGGCAATTCCGGGCATCGAGCCAGACTTCTGCGGCATGTACTCGACGCTGAACATGGTGGGCTTGACGCCGAGGCGGTAGATTTCCTCGAGCAGCGGAGCAATTTTTCCAGCGCTAATGCCAGTCAGCTCGTTCAAGTCGTGGACCTGGAGGATAAGCAGGCGGTCGCGGAGCATCGCAACGGTCTCTGCCGTCGCGGGGGCGCAGACACCAATTCGCTTGCTTCGGCCATTGCAGAGCTTCAAAACCTCTTGCGGCTGCCCGCCATTCTGTGAGGAAATCTGGCCGCCACTGGAAATGGCAAGATTTATGTCATACTCGTCGCAGAATCTCTCGATAGTATCCAGCGCTTCGCCTGGCGGTTCTCCAATGAAGGCCTCGATGCCCATTTTCTTGCCGAACTGAAATAAGCTGCGGCAGCCGGCTTCATCAGACGGGACGGGGCCGATGCTATACGCTGGCAGACGAACGCCGGCTGCGTCTAGCTTCAACCGGACCTGCCTCAGCTCATCGCTATTGAGCTGCCCATCGAGGTTCTTAGGAATCTCATGGCTCACCGTCTGCCGACTCGAACCGCCGACATACAATAGGCCCAGTTCAGCCGCCTTGTCGATTGCCTCAAAGAGCGTGAAGCTGCCGGCAGCGATTTCAGAAGTAGGCGGCGTGAGCCCCAGCCGCCAGCCGAGCTGCTCTTGGGCCAGGATAGCCGGCGTTAATTTGCCGCTCGCAGTTGTCGGCGCCGGTAGATCGCCCAGAACGAACTGGGCGGCCGCCAGATAGAACTGCAACATCTTCGGATCCCAGAAGACGTAGGGATTATGCGCGATCGTGCAGTAGAAAACGCGGCCCCGGCCGTATTGTCGTACCCACGCCAGCGCGTAATCGTTGTCTGGTCGCTCGATCTTACCGTAAGCCGGGCCTTGCTGCAGGTCCGTCTTTTCGGTGTCGATGCTAAAGAGCACCCGCACGCGGTTACGCGAGTAAGGCTCATGCACGCGGAAGAGCTCGTCACGGTAGTCGAAACCCTGGCCGGCGAAGGCTTGATTCACCGGGTGAGCAGCGTCGTCGAGCTTGATGAAGACATGCTCGTCACTGGCGCGGTGGTTGGCGCCGCGTGCGCCGAGCATAACGCCGAACTCGGGCCAATCTTCGATGGCGCCGGGCCATTTGGTGAAAGCCACCGATGTTCCGTGAACTCCCATCAGTCCACCGCCACCATAAACAAACTCGATCAGGCTTTGCCTCAGCGCGGGGTCTTCAAAGAGATTGCCTACGGTGTTATTCAGAAAAACAGCGTCAAACTGCCTTAGATTCTCGCCCTTAAAAACGGATGGGTCTCTGCTGATAACCGTCTGGAAAGCGTCGGTTTTTTCGCCCATCAGCGTAAAGGCCAGATTGCAGGTCGTGATGGAGCGGTGCCCGCCGTATCCGACATTGAGGTCGAAAATCAAGAGCTTACGGGCTTTGCGCGGCTCAGAGAAGGCTTTGGCGGGAATCGCCGCCTCAATCTTTTGCCGCTCTGCAGGCTCAGGGACAAGCTGCCCCTTTGCGCCGGCGGGTCTAAGCCACGGCGCCGCAAGCATGCCGACCGCGCCGCCCAGAAGGTCACGCCGCGTGATGGAGTTCGTTGGTGTTATCGCTTTTCGCATAGACTCATTTCTCTTTTGCTTTTGCCGTGCTCACGGCTCGACACGCAGGATTTGTTTCACGTCGCCACACCGCACCTCGTGCGACCCCGCAGCGGGCGCGTCCAGCCCTTTGAACACGATGTTCTTTTTCTCATTCGGTCGCAGCCACATCCAGCGCCTGGACACTTGGCTGGCCGCGGTTATTTCGACCTGCCCAAGCCCTTCCTGGGCACCATTTTCTACTGCCACGGTCACCGTATATTTTCCGCCTGTTACGAAACGGCCCGAAGCATCTTCGCAGGCAAGCTTTACCTGCGTGCATCGCGGCTGCACGAGCGATACGTCCGTGTCTTCCACGTGAACCTCGTTGACATCATTTAGAACAAACGGCTCCGCTGCTCCGGCTGGATGCTGGAATTTGAAGCCATCCATCGCGAGCCGTTCCACAGCGTCGCAGATGAGCACAGGCCGCAAATCTTCTTTCTCATAGCGCAGCCGGACATTGTCGAATTGGAGATTCCGGATATTACGGGCATAGAAACCCCACGCCGGCAGCGGTCGGGCGTCAACGCCCGGGGATTTCACCGCCAAGCGCGCCTGTTCTTGCGTGCCGCCGCCTTTGAATTCGATGCTCACATCACGAAAAACTACGTTTGCGAACGGCGTTTCTGCCCAGCTTTCGACCGATGAAGCGGCCCGATACGCGCCGGTGGCTGTCACCCGGTTGACGACGATGTTTCCAGCGGTGTTGCCGGGTTTCAGCGAGAATTGGAACGGCGTCGCAACATTGTGCATGGTGACATCGGAGATGAGCACGTCATCGAGGCTGCCTTGCGTGGCGTCCCAGCCGCCGGGCTGCAGATTGAGGCCGGCCAGCATATTATGGCGGTCCGAAGTGCGATGTGGATGAACGCCTGGCCCGTAGAACAGGCAGTCATGAATGATCAAGTGCGCGGCTGGACCGATAAGCCGGACCCCGTTGCAGGATGAGTTCACGATGCAGTCCGAGATTAGAGTATTTTCCCAATAGCGTCCGGCAATTGAGTCGTCTCCCGTGAAGAGCTGGCAGCCAATGATGCTAACGTCCCGGCAAGGGCGCTGCGGAGCTCCGCGGAAATGAACGCCGTCCCAGCCGCCGGTGATCTTGACGTTGCGAATGTCAACCTGGTCGCTGATTTGGAAGAAGATGGCGTAGTTGGCTGAGTCCACGAAAGAAACATCGCGAATCGTGACGTTGCGGCAGTTGACCAATACTAAGGTATGCGGCCCGCGCATTTTTTCCTCGCCGGTGGGATCGAAGACTTTGTTGCCGTCGATCACACCCTGTCCGGCAATCGCGATATCCTCAAGCCCATCACCGAGGATTAACGCCCTGTGCCACTTGCCCCATCTGGCCTCTGGCATAAAGGCTGGAGGTGTGGGATGCTGGTATTGCGCGAGGTCCGTGGTGCCGATCAGCCTGGCGCCCGCGTCAAGAAGCAGCGTGACATGGCTCTTGAGGTGCACCGTGCCCGACAGGTATTTGCCGGGCGGCAGCAGGACCTGGCCGCCGCCCGCCGCCGCACAGGCTGCAATCGCTTTATTTATCGCCGCGGTGTCCAGCGTCTTACCATCGCCTACAGCGCCATAGTCTCGAATGTTGAACACGTTAGCCCCGCCGGCGACAGCCGCTTGAGCGGCGGCCATCAAAGCCGCCGTGACAAGCACTTGCGCAATAGCTTTCGACACGCCGCCGCGAGGCCGACGGATGTGATTCCACTGCATCATAAGTCAAATTATAAGGCTTGAACCAGGTCGCGGCAATAATATAGACGCCGGCGTGAAAAACTCCTTGTGAGCTGCGGCGACATAACTATAATGGCAGAAGTGCAGTGCCAACGGAGTGTCTGCCAGGGGTAAATCCTGACGCCGAGCACAAACGTAGGATATAAAACAACCATCAACTGGAAGGAGAAAAAGAGCTATGAGTCAAACCACGGCAAACACATCGCGTCGCGAGTTTCTGAAAAACACTGGTCGGGTCGCCGCAGCCTCTGCTCTGGTGGGGGCGATTGGCCCTAAGGTATACGCCGGAGAGGATAATACGATTAGGGTGGCCCTGGTCGGCTGCGGCGGCAGGGGCGGCGGCGCAGCGTCAAATGCGATGTCCGTCAAGAATGGTCCCATCAAGCTCGTCGCTATGGCCGACGTCTTCGAGGACCGTCTCGCTCGCAGCTACAAGGGCTTGCAAAAACAGCACGCCGAACAGGTCGATGTGCCTGAGGATCGCAGGTTCGTCGGATTCGATGGTTATAAAAAGGCGATGGATTGCCTCAGACCGGGCGATGTGGTCATTTTTGCGACACCCCCGGCATTCCGCTGGGTGCACTTCACGTACGCTATCGCCAAGGGCATAAACGTCTTTCTGGAAAAGCCGATCACGGTGGATGGGCCGAGCACCCGCAAATTCCTGAAGCTCGCGGAAGAGTCCGTGAAAAAGAACCTCAAAGTAGGTGTGGGGCTGATGGTTCGCCATTGCAGGGGCCGGCAGCAGCTGCTCGAACGCATCAGGTCGGGCGAAATTGGCGACCTAATCATGCTAAGGGCCTACCGCATGGGCGGCCGGGCGGCTACCTGCGGCCCTAAGCCGGCCAACACGAGCGAGCTGCTCTACCAGGTGCGCCTATTCCACAGCTTCTTGTGGGCCAGCGGCGGGATGTACAGCGACTACTACATCCACCAGATCGATGAGTGCTCCTGGATGAAAGGCGCCTGGCCGATACAGGCCCACGCCACGGGTGGCCGCCACTACCGCGGCGATGCCGTCGACCAGAATTTTGACAACTATTCGGTCGAATACACATATCCCGATGGCACGAAGCTTTTCTACTACGGTCGCAACATTACCGGCTGCCAGGGCGGTTTCTCCAGCTATGCCCACGGCACAAAAGGCTCTGCCGTTATCTCCACCTCAAGCCACACGCCGGGCAAAGTCCGCACCTACAAAGGTCACAATATGGACAAAGCCGACCTTCTATGGGCGTTTCCGCAGCCTGAGCAGAGTCCTTATCAGCTCGAGTGGGACGATTTGATTGACGCCATTCGTCAGGATAAGCCCTACAATGAGGCCAAGCGCGGCGCCGAGGCCAGCCTGGTGAGCTCCATGGGCCGGATGGCTGCTCACACCGGCCAGATTGTCACCTATGATGATGTTCTGAGCTGCGAGCATGAGTTTGCTCCCGATGTCGATAAGCTGGCGATGGATTCTCCTGCGCCGCTGCAGGCTGGACCCGACGGCAAATATCCAGTCCCGCAGCCGGGCATCCTCAAGCAGCGCGAATATTAAGCCTTCGTTTGATGTGGCATCGTTGTGCCTGATTCGCCGCCGAACTCGGTGTGGCCGAACCCTGTTGGGCGAGGGTAGATGCTGTGCGCGTAGAAAACCCTCCCCCCGATCTTAGGTCTGTGACTGCCCGCAAATCCTATTCGGTCCTCGGCGCCATTCGTGACGATTTGGCTCACCGCGAGCTTGGCAAATGCCCGTGCGATGAAGCGCTTATGCACACACTTATCACGCGACCCTATGGGGCTTAGAACGAGAGACGCCGCCAATCGTAACCGATTGACTGCCAACAGCCCAACAACTGGGCCCGGTAGGGTTTGAACCTACGACCAATGGATTATGAGTCCACTGCTCTACCGCTGAGCTACGAGCCCCAAATACTTCTGCTACAAGGACTTATAGGCACTGAATTTCATCAAGCCCTTTTGCTGCGAACCCGTCACAGGCGCATTTTTGCCATAACAGCGCCGCATTGTTTGGCTACGCCGTAGTAGTTAAGGATGTCAGCCACAGCCCAGCCGAACGTAAATGAATACGATGCTTTAATATATTTGCCGTAAGTTTACATTCAGGCACCTAACGTTGCAAGGAAATTAGAGGCAGACTTTATGATTCCGGCTCAGACAAGCGGCAGCCGCTGGAGCGATACCTACAGCAGGCTACATGCTACCAGGAGCAGGTGAGCATCCTTTGTCTGCTGGTGTATTTCCTG
>JAFNGF010000244.1 GCA_017885385.1 Planctomycetota bacterium | reverse complement strand
CCACTGGCCGGGGTACCCCCGCCGATAGGCAGGGGCTAATAGTCCAAGAAGCACCCGTGAAAAGTGCGGACCTTCACTTCCTGGGTTATCCACGAGAGTACTCTCCCGACGGTCGTCAGCCGCATCTTTACGACTACGACAACATCGACCGCGCGGTACCGTGGAAAACTATGCAGGGCGACTACACCCGCTATGGGCCGGTAGGAGAGCTTCTCTCTGAGGCGGACGACTGCTATGTAATTATGGGCCGAGGCGAAGAGCTTACGCTGCGTTTTTCCGCCGATGCCTTTGGCCCGATCCCGGCAGGATACCGTCGGACGTTTATTCTTAAAACCGACAGCTTCTGCAAGGATATGGACCTCTACTCAGCGTATCCCGATACCGTGGAGCCGCTTCCTTTTCATTCGATGAGCAATTATCCTTATGGGCCGGATGAAAAATACCCGGATGACCAAAAGCGGCAGCAATACCGTCAGCGTTTTAACACCCGGCGCGTAGGCGGGCATGAAAATTGAAAATTGAAAATCGACGATTGAAAATTGAATCCCGCGGAAGCGGATGGCTAAGCGGGCTAATCGTATGCGCGGTGGTTGCGGGAGCCACGCCTGAACCGGCAAGTCGGCAGCTTGCAGCCGAGCAGCAAACCGCGGCGCTGAAAAAAGAGGAGATGGAACTTGCCCAGATGCTCCTGCGACAGTTTCCTGACAGCGAGGACCCCATCGTGCTGATGGGCAATGTCCGGTGGAGGCACGGCAATGCAGGCGAGGCGCTAAAATTCTGGCAAGAAGCCCTCCATACGAATCCCAGGCGGCCCGATGTCTACAAGGCTATGGGCTGGTTCGCCATGGGAAAAGAAAACTACGAGGAAGCGATTATACACTGGCGAAAAGCTCTGCAGATCGACCCGCAGATTCCCGGCGTGCACAATAGCATCGCCCGCGCCCTGATGGGGTTAGGCAAACACGCTGAAGCCATCGAAGAACTGCGCAAGGACATCGAGGTATCTCCTGCCTCCAGCTCCAGCTACTTCTTGATCGGGCAAGGATATTTGCAGCAGAAAGAGTATGAAAAGGCCAAAGCCAATTACGAAAAGGCAATATCGCTCGAGCCTGACCTTACGAACGCCTATTACGGCCTTTTTACTGCCTGTGCAAGGCTGAACCAGCATGAAAAAGCCCAAGAGTATCTGGCCGTTTTCAAGAAGCTCAAGGCTGAGGATATGAAGGTTCTAAAGGATCGCAACGATGCCTATAACGATTTAATCGACATGCGCCAAGGTGCAGCCGAGACTTATATGTTCGCCGCAAAGATGTATCAAGGCCGGGGCGACACACAAAAGTGCGAACAGCTTCTCAAAAGGGCGGCGGCACTCGATCCGAATAATACGGTGTACCTGATGGAATTGGCGTCCTTATATGGGACGAGCAGCCGTTTCTCGGATGCACTTGCGATGCACAAGAAGATCAGCGAGCTGGAGCCGAATAATCCGGTCTGTCACTTGAATATTGGGGTTTTTTCCGCCCGGCTGAAACAGTTTGCCGATGCGGAGCCGGCCTTTGCAAAAGCCATAACGCTGGCGCCGGAAAGCTCCGCCGGGTATCGCTCACTTGCTCAGTTGTATCTGGAAACGGGCACAAAACTTCCACAGGCGAGAGACCTTGCCCAAAAAGCTGTGACGCTGGAGCCAATCGCGGCCAACTACTTTGTGTTAAGCTGGGCCTGCGACAGAAACGCAGATACAGATAGCGCGCTTTCAGCCATAAAAAAAACCCTGGAACTGGAGCCGGACAATCCGAGATACCAGCAGATGTACGAGCTTATCCGGAAAAGGAGCTCCAGGCAATGAAATGGGTTGTCACTGCGGCAATGCTGTTATTATATGGGCTTTGCGGTGCGCGTGCCGGCAGTCCCATCCTACTCCGCGATGTCACCAAAGAAACAGGAATAACCTTCATACATACTGATGGCAGCTCCGGCCAGCGCTACATAATGGAGACGGTAACCGCCGGGCTGGCACTTTTCGATTACGACAACGACGGCGATATAGACATCTATTTTCTCAACGGCGCGCCCCTTAAGGGAACAAACCCCTCAGGGGCGACGAACGCGCTTTATCGAAACGAAAGTAACTGGAGATTCACCGACGTTACAAAAGAGGCCGGCGTGGGTGACACCGGGTACGGCCTGGGTGTGGCGGTCGCCGATTACGATAACGACGGAGACTTGGATATTTACCTGAACAATTACGGCCCCAATGTCCTGTACCGTAACAACGGCGACGGCACCTTCACCGATGTGGCGAAGAAAGCCGGCGTCGACCTTGGCGACCACGTCGGAGCAGGCGCCAATTTCTTGGACGTGGATAAAGACGGCGATCTGGACCTCTTCGTAGCGAGCTATCTGGAATTCTCATATCATAAACACGTTTTGACTACGACCGCAGGCTTTCCGGTGTATGCCAACCCGCGTTTTTACCAGCCTGTGCCGAACAATCTGTATCGCAACAATGGCGATGGCACATTCACAGATATCAGCAAGGTAAGCGCCATAGCAGACCATGCAAGCTGGGGCATGGGAACGGTGTGCGCCGATTACGATAATGACGGCGATACGGACATCCTCGTTGCCAACGATGTGTCTGCTAATTTCGTTTTCAGAAATGACGGAACAGGAAAGTTTGAAGAGGTCGGGCTGATTACGGGCTTTGCATACGACCTGCACGGCGATGAGCAAGGTAGCATGGGCGTAGATTGCGGCGACTATGACAACGATGGCCGGCTGGATTTCTACGTTACTTCGTATCAGAGACAGTTAGCCACTCTCTACAAGAATCTGGGAGACGGCATATTTGAAGACGTGACTCTCAGGACCGGTGCAGGAACCGGAACTCTGCCAAACGTGACCTGGGGCAATAGCTTCGTCGATTTCGACAACGATGGTGACCGCGATCTTTTNNGTCGAGCTTTACGATGGCACCACTACCTATTTTGAGCCGAATATACTGCTGATGAACACCGGCGATGGAAAGTTTGTCGATGTATCAGATATCAGCGGCGATGTCCGCAAGACAAAGCATAGCGCCAGAGGCGCAGCCTTTGACGACCTGGACAATGACGGTGACATCGACGTGGTCATCCTGAA
>JAFNGF010000243.1 GCA_017885385.1 Planctomycetota bacterium | reverse complement strand
AGTTATCAGCGGTGATTTCCACATCACCGTTCGTGTAAAGGCAAAGTCTCGAGCTGCCGGATACTTGGCTGTTCTGGGTGGTAAGGTCCGCGAGATTGATAGCTGGGAAACTGGTGTCTGACCACTCCGCGATTTCTGCGACAGTGCATGATATGTTGCACGTGGCACTGACAGGTGGTGGCCCGGCTAATACCAAACTTGGGGCCGAAGACAAGGCGAATACTAGCAGCACTGCGATGAATAAATAAATTCTCATTTTCACCACTCCACGTGCAACCATTGTATCAAAATCAGATGAGGAGAGTCAAGAAGAATTAGATTTATAGTCCTTAAAAGCTTGGCTGGTTCTATAAAAATGCTAAAGAGAAAAATTAGGTTCAGTTGGCTGACTTGGCATAAGTGCTTATAAAGCAAGGAGTTACGGGGGGGGCACGCGTGTGTAGGAAGGTAAACTTACGTAAAGTGGCAATTTGGTAAAACCGATATTCGAGATGTTTAATTAAAGTGCATGCACGAAATATTGGAGGTCGAAATATTGAGGGTAAATTATCAAAACCTCAACTAAGGTATTATCAAAAGTCAATATTCAGAACACGTACGCAATGAGAATTACCTGGTGACGGTAAGGTGGATGTTAGGGGCCCAACTGCTTCCTGATAACCGGGTCTGCCATAAATGTGTCGGCAATGTGCCGGCACGAAAAGATTTAGGTTAAACATGGAACATCTGGACCAAGGCCGTTTCGACCGAGCAAGGTAAATGAAACGATACTTGGCTTTTGAAATCAGAAGAAAAGAGGTATAAAATGAGAAACTTACTTCTCACACTAACAGTAGTAATGGCGTTGTGCCTTACTGCGAACTTGGCGATGGCAGACCCTGTCCCAGCTTTCGATGCTGCCACGGCGCTGGTAACCGTCACGGTGGACGAAGTTATAGAATGGGCTGCGGCCAACTTCGCAACCATCACGATTGCAAACATTACCAATCAGGGCGATAAGCCAGAAGCAAGTCAGTCGCTGGTACTTTACACAAACTGCAATCTCACGATAACTGCCGACCACACCGCAGCCGCCCAGTTGACGAAGACGACTGATACCCTGGTGACGGAGTACAAGCTGGTATACGACCACACCGCCACAGCCCCTGACACAGGCGGAGCAACTGTAGACTGGACCGATTACGCTACTTTTATCCCCGTGGGGTCGGCCGTAACACACAATACTCTCGACGGAGCCGTGAGTGTGGAATTGTCTGCGAGGGCGTCAAATGCGGCCGGCACTTTGGCAGATGCAGGTGCTTATACTGCAACTCAGACGCTGACTGCTACGTTCTAGAAAGTTATACAAACAAATACAACGGATAGTGGAGCCTGGCTTATACAAAAAACCAGGTTGCACTATTCATATTTATAGTGCCGGTAACTGGAGAATTTTGCTGTCGGATTAGCAGGTGACAAAAAAGAGTTCGATATGGGAAGGATTTCCAAAAAAATTTGCCTGGCAGCGGGGTTTTTCGCGGCTGTTCTTGTGATATTCTCAACCGATGCTGTTGGTGGTTTGGCAGTAAGTCCTATACAGCAGTGGGTCGAGGTTAAACCGGGAAAAGAAGCGTATTTCACGATAAATCTGACAAATACGATAAGAGATGCGCAAGCCCTACCGTGTGATGTGATAGTGGAAGTGGTTGATTTCAATGTCTCGCCGCAGGGAGGATTATCTTTCGGAGAGGACAAGAAGCACGACAGGTCGGCTGTACCGTGGATTAGTTTTGAAGGTCGCGATTTTACCTTCCAGCCCGGTGAATCAAAACAAATAAAAGCAAAGGTTTCAGCGCCGATAAATGCCGATGGCGATTACTGGGCTGCAATTATGGTCAGCCTGGACAATTCAAAAAGTCAGAAAAAAGGCATAAGCGTTAATTTGAGGACCGCATCCGGCGTATTCGTACACGTCGCCCGCAGGAATTATATCGAGCGAGGGAGTGTTATTGATACAAATGTTGTTTTGCCCAGCTTCGATATCGGGCAGAATCAAGGACTATCGGCCAGCGATCAAAATTTTCCCCAAGCCGGTCAGCAGGCATTTACAATAAATGTGGACTTGAAAAATGACGGCTTGACGGCATTAAATGCAAACGGCAAAGTATTTCTTTACGCCGGCGGCAAATACCGGACAGCTTCTATCCCGCTATACACACACCGCAGGCAGATACTTCCCGGTCACAACAGATGGTTTACGGGTGTAATGGCGCAGGCGCTGCCAGCAGGGCAATATAAGGCGAGGGTGGTGTTTGAATCTGAGGCCGAACACAGCCGCAAGATAACAAAGGATATCGAGTTTACCGTAAGCAATGAACTGGCCAGCCAATGGGCTCTGAATTTTACAGGCGATGACAGAGGGATGCTTGAGTTAAACCCGCAGAAGATTGACCTGACACTGAACCCAGGACGGTTCACAGTGACAAAACTCCTCATTGCCAACACCAGCTCAGGTACTGTTTCCGTTCGCTGTCGGATGAAAAGCGAGCAACTCCAGAAAGGTTGGACGGGGTTGGATTGCTCTGAGTTTGCGCTGGCACCAAACGGCCGGCGGAACATAACTTGCGCAGTCAGAATACCAGTAGATGCGCAACCGCAAGATTATACTGCAACTATTCAGATAGAGGTGGAACGTTCAGGCTTGACTGATCAAACCGTAAATAATGTTCTGTTACGTGAAATCCCAGTTCATATATTGGTCATTAAGCACATTGGGGGGCTAACGAGTGAGAGCGGTTAATGACTCCATCGGTAGCCAGAGAACAGATTGAGTTTTGGAAAACGATTGCACGTGCGTCTTTTGTGCTAGCGCTCGGATTGGCTCATTGTGTTGCTTATGCCGACATATCTACCACGGGGGTGGCCGATGCTAACGAAGTGTTAATGGTTCATAATGTGTGGGTTGACACACCCTTAACGCAGGTTTTCCGTGATATATCGATGGAGACTGGTGCCGTTATAGCCTCCTGCCCTCATATACCTGATCCGCTCATTTCGCATGACGCTGGATTAGGTAAGCCTGTGGACGAGTGTTTGCAGGAGCTTGTGGCTGGCCGAGGCCTTTTTATTCATCCGAGAAACAACCGGTTCTACCTTATTAGCTGTGGAGACCCTAAGTGCCCCAGTTTTCTGGAAATCGCAATCCCCAAACGGCTCTACCTGAAATACATAACCGCAAAACATTTCAGGTCCTGTCTTCCCCCGTCTGTCCAGCAATACGTATCCAGTGGGGAAAGACCGCATGAAGTGCTGATTTATGCAGTGCCTAAAATTATGGAACATATTATGGAAACTGTCGCCGAGCTGGACATTCCCCGTCCACAGGTGGTACTGGAGGTACTTGTTGTAGAGCTTTGGGAAGAAGCCAGCAAGGAATTCGGGCTGGATTGGGAATACGACGACCAAGACGTCTCTCTCAGTATGAGTCATGGTCTCGGAATTTTTACGGGCATAGCAGAATACACAAGCGTACCCGCAAGTGAATTCACAAATCTGCTTNNGATATATCCCTCGACGAATACTTCTCCATTGTTACAGACCTCGGCTATTCTGGTGGTGCGCTGCGGACGCAACTTCAGATAATCAAGTCCGGCGTGCAGTTGGAAATAACACCGCACATAGGTGACAATAACGACATTACAGTTGACGTTATCACTGAAGTTAGTGATGTGGCTTCTCGTCAGAACCAAGTAGCTGGAAATGAGTCCGGGAACCTTCCAGTAATTCGGCGGCGTAAGGCCGACACTTGCGTCCGGGTCAAAGAAGGTGATGCAATTGTCATAGGAGGTCTTATTGAAACTCAGGAGCAAAATAATGTAGAGAAAGTGCCGATCCTTGGCGATATTCCGCTTGTGGGCGGTCTCTTCCGTTCCACAAAGAGCAATACCATAGAAAAAGAGGTGATAATCTTTATCACGCCACGATCGATGAAAGAAGGAAAAATTCCCTTTTCCGACCACCATAACTCAATCGATGTAGACAAGGAACGCGAATCTTTACGCAGAAAGTCCCCGTGAACGAATGAAGTTGGCACTAACCCATATCATTGTTGTTATACTTATTCTGCTTTGCTTGCCGTTGCTTATGGGCGCAGATTTTATGTATTGGGATGCGCCCAAAAAGTTCGCAACCATCGCGCTTGCAAACATTACCAATCAGGGCGATAGACCCGAAGCAAGTCAGCCGCTCGTGCTTTACACCAACGTCGATGCCGAGATTTCCGCCGACACCGGCACAGCCGCCCAGTTGACTCATGCGACGTCTGGTGACACTCTGGTGACGGAATACATGTTGACAGACAATGGTGACGGAATTAATACTACCGGCGGTACAGATCAGACCGTATATACAGACTATGCTACGTTTCTGAGCACTGCCTATGCCATAACCCATGTTGCCGACTACAATGAAGTTACGGTAACGCTTCACGTCAGGGCGAGCAATTCTGCTGGCGAACTGGCTGACGCTGGGTCATATACCGCTATGCAAACCCTAACGGTTCATTGGTAGAGTGGGCCATAGTCGTAATTCTTGCAAATTGTGTTTGTGTTTTAGTGCGAAATGCACAGCATCTATACACCCACTTTCCTTTAAATACATGGCATTGAATAAATCTCGGGACACCATACGAATTTCTTTTTACCGGCGGGTGGCAGGCTCAAGGCCACAGGCCTTGGGGATGGTTGTTTAACGTCATTAGAAAAGCTGGCCAAACCTCGATTGCATCCATTCAAAGACCTCCAGCGACGCCTGCGAAACTTTGGTTCGGCTCGGGTGTAATCCATTTCTTATGACTCGGGGAATATCAATGAGAACTATGAGGATAATATAGCACTCGCCGGACGGAAATCAATCGCGAATTTGCCGTTTCGGCGATTCTCTTTCCGGGCCGGTAAGCATTGTCTTTCTTAGCCTGAATATTTCTTTGCCACAGAGACCGCGCAACGGAGGACGGAGAACGGAGAACGGAGGACGGAAGACGGAGGACGGATTGCTGTCTTCTGTCTTCAGATTTTGCTGTGCGCACTCGGCGGTAAAAAGGCTTGGAGCGTCGGCGACTCATTGGCTCGATTGCAGTCCCTCGAGCGCCTGCCTCAACGCTTCTTTGCTTTGATCCGAGGCAATAAAGAGTTCCTCAGGAAACCTGTAATACTGGATTATTTCGGCTAATATCTGCCTGCTCAAATAGGAGTTCAGCCACATACCGGCAAGGTACTGCAGGCGCAGGTTCCGGTCGGTGTTGATTTGGGCGTCCCACAACCATTCCTGCAAATCGGGCGCTTGCCCGGCGTATGTCGCCAACAAGTCAATCGCTGAGGCGAATCCCACCTCACCTAACGACTGAGCCACAGACTCATGGTCGGCGCGATCCAGCCGCCGTTGAAGTTCGTCAACATCTATCTTGGTCGCAATCCCGATTTCATCGGGATGACCAAACAGGACGGCGTCATAACCCTCTCCCTTGATGTCGTTGCTCCAGATAAGGCCGTTGGGGAAGACCCTGAAAAAGGTGGCGATCACGCTCTTAACCGTATCTGAATTGCCTTCGTATAGGGGTATCCACAGGGTGACCACTCCCTCGGGGTTCAAATGCTCCTTGCACATCTTGTAGTAGTCCTGCGTGTACAGCGCAGCGCAGCCTTTGACCCACGGGTCAATCGGGTCGGACGTGATGATGTCGAATTTTCGCTTGGTCGTGCGGATGTAATGCCGGGCGTCGTCGTAAACCACTTCGACGCGGGGATCGTTCACCACGTCGTAGTTTTCCGTCTTAAACTTCGGGGCCACGAACTTCGGGACCAGCGGTTCGATCTCGCAAATGATGATGCGCTCGATGCTGGGGTGCAGCAGAAACGTCCCGGCGGTAACGCCTGCTCCGCAGCCCACGACCAGCACCGAGCGAGGCTTCGGATGTAGCAGCGCCGATATGTGCCCTAACATCCGTTGCAGCCGCATATCCTGCGGGTCGCTGGACGCCTGCACCTTTCCTGCTGAGTGGAAACACCGCACGCCCGTTTTCGACATGGTCACGACGGCCGACCCGCTCATCCCCTCGCCCATATAAGTGCAGAAAATGTCCGGCCTGCCGCCCCCGGACGGGACGTCTTTTTCTTCGGTAATCCCGGGCGCCAATCGGCCGGCGTAGGTCGCCATAAAGCGGCCATAAGCGATCAAGCCCCAGGGAGTTGGGGACACGCTCCAGGCTAACAAAGCCGCCACACCCATAGAGGCCGCCACCGAGACTGCGCCGGCTAGCCGCAGCGCAGGCTTGTGCCTGCTGCCGGCTGGACCACTTGCCCACAATGGCCGCACAAGCGGCGAAAACATCAAAAAGGCGGCGACAGCGGACAGCCCAATCATCAATCGCTGGGCCTGCTGTGTGCCCAGCCAGGGAACCACAAGCACGCTGAACCCGATCGAGCCGACGATCGCGCCGACCGTATTGGCCGCATAGACTCCCCCGACTAATCGTCCCGGATCGCCTCCGCGCGACGCGACAGCAGCCAGCGCCAGCGGAAAACTGGCTCCCCACAGGATCGCCGCGGGCAAAACACCCCAAGCACAACGCATCAGATCGAGCTGGAAGTTGAACCAGGGACTTGTGGAAAGTGAAGGGTCGATCGGCCAATAAGGCAAGGATTTGGCGACCATATACGCGGTCCATGCAATCGCTGCGGTCAGAAACATCTGGCAGCAGCCCAGCGCAATCCGCGGCCGGGCGACCACGCGCGACAGAAACGACCCGACACTGCTGCCGATCCCCAGCCCTGCCAGAAACACGGCCAGGATGATTGAAAACGTGTAAACCGTCCCACCTAACAGCAGCGACAACAGGCGTGTCCAAACCACCTCGGCGCCCAGCGCGCACAGCCCGGACAGCGCGATTGTGACGTATACCGGCCAGGACGCCGGGGCTCGGACTGCGCGGCCTGGGAGCCGATCGCCGGCCGGCTCGCGGTGCGGCGAGCGGGCCGCCAAACCGAGACCGAGCAGAGCTATGGGGACGTTGATTGCCGCGGCGGCATAGGTCGCCGTCGCCATATCGTAGACTCTCAACAGATAGAATCCCGCCAGCAGGCAGCCGAACACGGCCCCGGCCGTGTTCCCGGCATAAAGGAATCCCAACCAAGAAACGCCCTGCGGGGTCGTCTCGACCCACCGCGCGATGGCCGGGAGCGTCGCTCCCATGAGCAGGGTG
>JAFNGF010000242.1 GCA_017885385.1 Planctomycetota bacterium | reverse complement strand
ACTCGCCTTGGTTAAGACCGCCATGGAAGGTAACCAGGCGGCAATCCGGGCGGTCGAAAATTTCCTGCGTGCGGAGATGGACTACAAAGTCGAGAGTAGCAGCTCCCGAAGATTGAGAATTAGCGATATTGCCAATCTCACCGGTCAGTTGCGGGGCACTATTCATAACTGGATCAGCAGATATCAACTGCCCTTGGGACCGGATAAGACAATCGAACTGAAAGACTTCATAACGTGGTTTGAAATTTTCACGGACGAAAAAGCGGCAAATAAGAATGATGGGAAAAATGATCAGGCCAGCCGGCTTCATGCCATGAAGGCCGAACAGATCGAGATCGAGCTGAAGCAACATCGCCGCGAGCTGCTGCCGCGCGAGGAGGTCATGGCCGGTATACTTCATCGATACCAGATTCTTGTCAACTCCGTGCGACAGAGGGCCCCACAAATGGCGCAGCTCTGCTTGGGCCAAAAACCCGAGCGCGTCGTTGAAATCATCACCAATTCGCTGGGCGATATTTGCAGCGACCTCTGCAAAGTGCCAGCCGAGTTCTATTTGCCCGAGCCGGCGGCCAAAGCATATCAGAAGGTCCTTGAGATTCTAAAGAATGATCTCAACGAAAACCAGACTTAATGGTCTTGCCGATCAATGGGAAGAAAGGGAGGGGCTCAGCTCAAAAGACCGACCTGCAATGTCCGATTGGGCGGAGGCCAACTATGTACTGTCGGCGGAAACAAGCGATATCCCCGGGCCCTGGTCGAACGATTACACGCCTTTTCTTGCCCCCATTATGGACTGGTGGTCGGACACTACTACCAGGCAGATCACCATTGTCAAATGTACTCAGGCGGGCGGCAGTGAGTTGGCTAATATAGCGGTGGGTTACACATGCGATGTGGAACCGGCGCCAACGATGATCGTCATGCCCCGCGAGGAAGATGCCAAGAGAAGATTGGCAACGCGGATAAGACCCATGTTCAAAGCCAATCCGAGGCTCTTGCGACATTTGCCGAGAGGGAGACTCGACAACTTGAACGTGGGCAAAGAGACCGTGCTCGACAACATGATTCTTTACATCGCCTGGGCCAGCTCACCTGCAGCCCTTGCCGACAATCCGGTCGCCAAGGTCATTCTCGATGAGGTGGGAAAATTTCCGGCAGCAGTTGGCAGGGAGGCTGATCCCATTTCCCTGGCGAAAAAAAGACAGAGGACCGGTCTTTAACTGTCGGCCTAAGCTGTAACCGTTTCGCAAGGAACTTTCGGAGCAGCTTGGCAACGGCAGGCTGACTGATTCCCGTTTTTCTGGCCGCAACCTGTTCTGAAAAACCCCAGACATGAACCCAGTCGTAAGCCTCTAACTGCCTGCTGCGCCGGTCGATGTACGGCTTGACTTGGTCAGCCTCTTTTCGCACCTCGGCCTCGCGGTTCCGCTGCAGGGCTTTTCGCAGTTTGCATTCCCAAATACCTTGTAGCTGATTCTCCATCAGAATCTCTGCTTGACCTCCAGGTCAAACCCTGGTGGTAGCCGTATGGCCCGGATGCGACCGCCTTTTTTTGTAGGGAAACATCGCGGGTATAAGGACTTCAGTCTTTGCAGCAAGCGGGTTATGCCTACTCTGCTAATACCCAACAGTCGCCCGGCCTCTTGGTGTGTCAGGCCATAAAGAAAGCAAAAACGATAGGCCTGAATCTCCCTAAACGTGGCCTGTCGGCCCCGCAATCTTATTTTCATATTGCCGGCAGTCTCGAACAGGGATGGCCGAGCCATTGCTTTTACAGCTACAGAGCATATATGTCACGACCCCCCTATACAGTTGCGCGAAAATTTGTGCGCGCGTCCGCACGCGGTATTGGTGGCACACCTGCCAGAAATTTTACCCGCCTATAGGTATTGAACTAAGACCTTGATTCCCGCTTTGATATTCTCCGGCAGCCTCGGCCATGCCAGCACAATCTGCTCAAGTTCAGGATGCTCGGCTAAAATCAGCGCCAAGTTTTCCGCCAAGTCAGTTTTGCCCGTTTTTGTAACGTCTTGATTTGACAAAGACTTAGGATTTTCGGGCGTCGGTTTCCTAAACCGGAGGTCGCAGGTTCGAATCCTGTCGGGCGTATTCACAAGCGACTCATCGCAGGGTATTGAGGTTTTGCAATCAGCAATATGGGGCGGATGATGCCGCCCAGGCAGAGCTCCGTAATCCTGCGATGATCAATTTTGATAGCCACGAGATTTCTGCCTGGCTTTAGTGCATCGCTAACATCTACCTCAAACGCCTTTCGACAGGCCTGTCTGCCCAGTGCAGCAACTTCCTGGCCGTTGACGTACAAGGTTACTGCATGCCCATCGACTTCGGTAAAAAACATGGCAAGCCGACCAGGCTCGCGCGGGACATTTATTGAGGTGCGATACCACATAATAGCCTTGGTGTCGGGCAGACCCTGAGCGCTAAGTGTACTACTGTACGTAGCTACTTCTTGCCAATTCGAATCGTCAAAATCCGGTTTATGGCAGCCTTTATCCAGACCTTGGTCCTGCAGGTCATACATTAGTTTCATCCGATCGGGCAGCACCTGCAGAACCTTGCTCGGCGGTGCAGATGCTGCGGCGCCTGCGATAATATGTTCACCCACAAATCGCTCCAGATAAGTTAGCGTGTAACGGTGCCCATAGCCTTTACTTTCTTCTATCTCATTGCGGGCATAGAGTTCGTCATAAATATTCTTGGCGGCTGCAAACTCGCCCCTATTCATCGCATCTCGCATCTGGATATACTGAGCCGCATTCTTTAAGCCCTGAGCCGTCATCGCAACGCGGGCTGAATACTCCCCGTCACCTGTGGCAGCATCTGCAGCCTTCTTCACCAGGCTGGAAAGCCTCTCCAGAAACTGCGGTGTATAGACCAGGTGCAGCGCATAGAAGCTACCCGACTCACATTTCATCTCCGCAAAGGCTTTGTCGATGCTCAGCCAGTACTGCTTCATAAGCGGGCCGGCCTTAGGACCATAAAATTTAGTGAAGCAGTCGTCCATCATCGCGTCGCTATCTGCATTGGGGTCGTATGCCAGGCGAATGCTCTGATATAGATGCGGACCATAAATTTCCCAGTTCGCCAGCGACTCAAGATTTATCCCGATGCACCCCTTTTTCGATAGATATGGAATGTCGTGTTTCCACACCGAGAGTTTAGAGAACGGCACCAGGCATTCGGCAAGATTATAGTTATAGGTTCTATACGCAATGTGCTTTGCTGCGGCGGCCCAGCCATCAATTACCTTGGCCAGTTGCATTCTGCTGGATGAATTGGGACTGCCTATACGATGGTAGCGGGAGTAACGAATGGGGGCGATCCAGGCCGCCAGATTCGGTGATAGCTTACGACTAAGTGTCGGAGGCTGAGTGTAGTCCGCATAGCAATAGAAACTCAGAAGCCAGTCAGGATGAACGTCAGCGACCTCTCCAGCAACTTCATTGAGAAAATCCACGTATCGATTTGTCATACTGGGCCTATCCGATGACGGCTCGATATTGTCCGGATCATCCTGCGCTCGACAGGCATCGCACTGGCAGTATCCGGTTCCATCCGGAGGAGAGACCGATGGGTTATACCCACCCCTTGAAATGACGCCCTGGGCAAATATCTTTCGCAACTGCGGGTTAGACGTGCAGTACCACCCCCCTTTTCTGCGCTGGCCGTCCCATAGGGCGAAATACTCCGGATGAGTATCGAACAGCTTTTCATCGACATACCTGCCCCAGGCGTGTCCCGTGTCCATAGACAGACCGCCTGCTCCGTTCCAGACCTTCCACAAGCTCCGGCCGCTCCATCCTGAGCCCCAAATCTTGCGCAGCATCAGGCCGGGTTTTTCAGTAATGTTGAGCTTGCCCACGGTTACAGTTTTACTTCTGGGATAAACCTCGCCCAGGATGTTGTCCATAAAGTATCGGCAGCCCAGCTCCTCCAGGAACCTACAGACCGCTTTCATCGTCGCGGTCTCGTTCTGCCCTGCGATAAGAATTTTGGTTGGGCCGTCGCTGATTATGCGCAGCCCTTCACTTGTTGGGCTGTTTATATCAGTGAGATTTAGCCCGGCCTTTATTGCCGCCGAACCCACATAGATGGCCGGCCCACTCGCAGGCGCCTGATTCACAACTTCCAGCCTGACGTGGGTGATTTTCTCGATCCACTCGGCCAGCACATCGGCTGCCGCCAAATCATCACACTCAAAGCCGCGGGCTTTTCTTTTTTGTCCCTTTCTGACATCGCCCTGAGCAAGTCCTCCGCCTGCCTTGGCCGCCACAATTACTGCGACTGCCCGGCCATCTCTGACAATATCTATTGCGTTGCCAACCGGGGACAAACCGCCAACCATAATAGACATTGAAATTAATAGCGTACCTCGCTTAGACATAATTGCCACAACCTTTCAACTGTCAATTTTTCCGCCGCTGGCGGATCAATCGCCGGCAGAGTAATTGTAAATTTTCAATTGTCGATTTTCCCTTGTGTCCTATGACGATTGAA
>JAFNGF010000241.1 GCA_017885385.1 Planctomycetota bacterium | reverse complement strand
GTTCAATTAACATAAGACACAAGGGGTTGCTTCGGATTTCAATATTTGACATTCGAGTTTGCCGCTGGAGGCAAAATTCTCAATTGCCCAAGTCAAATGAGTCGGACAAAATACATCGGGCCCCCGTCCTGCAGGGGGCCCGATAATGTTTCGGCAAATCATTAGTAATAAAACCGCCCAGGGCAAAATACTTGGAACATCTAACAGAATGAATAGCACGTTTTGCTGTTTGTCGCCGCCGTCCAGGCGGCAGTCCACAAAAAGGATAAGATACCGGATTCCCGCTTCCGCGGGAATGACCGTTGCAGAGTATCTTTCATTTCGTTAGAGTTTCTTAGCTGCAACCCGGCGGTGAAGCCTGCCCGCTATATGCCCGCTTTCGCGGGCACGAGCTTGCCCCTGCGAAAGCAGGGGGCTCGCGGGCCAGCCCGTCCGGCAGGCGGGCCGCCGACTACATATTTATCCGCCGGCGGTGCAGCGGATTTAGTCCTGTGTCTGACCTGGGGTTGCGACGGACATTTCTGCTCCGGTCGTAACCGACTGCGGGCCACTGAACTCGGTCGTTCCAAATTGTGTTTGCTCAGTTTCCGTCATAGTCGGCTGCTCAACAATCCGCGGCGTTATGAAGACAACCAGCTCGCTGGTAACGGTGTCTTCGCCCTTAAACCTGAATAGAAGCCCGATAAGCGGCAAATCACCGAGCACAGGTACTTTGTTGATCTGCTTGGTGACTTCCTTCTTGCGCAGGCCGCCCAGAACCACCGTCTGGCCGTTCTTAATCAGCAATGTCGTTTCAGCCTCGCGTCTGTCGACGACCGGCTGAGGATAACTGACGCCCACGCCGGCAACCGTCACCTCTCCTGTGACGACGCTGAACTTCGGTTTCAGCCGCATCCGCACCATATCCTCCCGGGTAAGGTGCGGGGTAACTTCGAGCTCCACACCTACTTCTCTGAACGCGGTGGTTCCGATGCTGCCGCCCATAGCGGATTCTGTCAGCTCCTGATACGGTATCTCGGAAATTATTTTGATGAGCGCTTTTTCGTTATCAAGGACAAGCACTCTCGGATTGGCAAGAAGCTTGGCGTCTATGTTTTCCTGTTGAGCCCTTAACATCATATCCACATCAATATTCTGGTTCAGCCAGCCGAAGCGGATGGCCGCGGTGGTACTTTCTGTTTTGGCGGTAGTACCTGCAAAACCGCTGGCTATGAANNTTGACGCCGAGGTCCAGCCGGTCTTTGCTGGTTATGTCGTAGATTCTTGCCTCCACCAATATCTGGGGCGTTATGCGGTCGATCTCTTCGATGAATGTGTCGATAGCTTTGATTTTACTTTCCGCGTCGGTGACGATTACATTGCTGGTCCCCGGGCTGGAAGACAACGACCCCTGTTTTGAAATAAACTTTTGCAGCGATTTCTCGACCTCTGCGACATCGGCATAGGTGATTCGATAGATTCTGCTAACAAGCTTCTCTGTTACCTGGGCAATTTCACTGGCCGGCACTACTCGTACCATGTTCTTGTCAATCACATAGTCATAGCCATGTGTGGAAAGGATATTCTTCAGGGCTTCTGCCAGCGGCACATTGGTAAGCGGGCCGACGTTGACCTGTCCGGTCACTTTGGGACTTATGATGAGGTTCACATCTGCCTGCTCGGCCAACTGTCTTATTACCTTGTCGATGGGCAAATTAGAGGCCTCGATGCTTATGGTCTTTTGCATCCGCTGCTCGAGCGTGGTTAAGACCTCCTTTTGCGCTGCGTTCGCATCGCCGCCCTCAGCGGCCCATCCTGGGCGGGTCACAGAAACCGCCAGCACGACCCCAATGAAGACCAACAAACTCTGTTTTACTGTAATGATTCTCATAATAGTCCCTTTTAATTCTCAACTTCAAATTGTCAATTTTCAATTTTTTGGGTCCACCTTTTGCCATCCTTTTCAAACTCGACTCCATCCTTGTGTATTCTTACTATGGTGGCCCCGAATATTGTGTCACCCTCGTGCACTATTTGTTCGCCGATCACCGCCGATGGCTTACTCTGGCTGTGCAGAATGCTTTTTACAATCAGCTCTTCGGCTTCAGGCTCAACCGCTGCCGGGGACTGCGCCTTGGCTCGTGCAGCAGCGAGCAAGTCAACCTGCATGGGGTCACGAAGAGCGGCCGGATAAGGCGCCGGCAGCTTCCAGTCGATCTCGCCGCCGGAATCGGTACGGGCGGCTGCCGGGGTCTTCGGCTCGTCTTTAGCCAGACCACGCGATGGAGAGCTTAAAACTTGAGTGAACACAAAAACCAGCACGATTGCCAGGACAGGCACCAGCACGACCATCGCTTTCTGTCTCGCGCGGCTGACGCCGGCCTTGGGCGTAAACAGCCTGTCCTTCATCTGCTGAATACTCTGCTGCATGCCGCCTTTGGCGGGTCTGAGAGCCTTTATTGCCACAGCAGTCTTGGGCTTTTTGAAGGCAAAAACCTTGACAGGCGACCCGCCACCGGCGGGCTTTGTTTCGCCCTGAGCTTGAGGCTCTGCAGCAGCAGGCTTTTCTGAGATGACCCCGCCAGGCACGGACTGAGGTACAACCGGCTCCGGCTGGACTGAGGTCGCTGAGGTCTCGCAGACTACCGGCTGCGGAGCAGGGGCATATTCGCGTTCCCGCGAAGCGGAGTCCCTTTTCGGGGGCTCCAGTATGGGCATACGGCGCAGGCTAACGACGGGTTCATCCCCCGAGAGCGGTACGCCCTTGAATATCGATAAGACGTCTTTCTGTAAGCCTATCCTACGTTTTGGCATCGCTGGTCTCCCCGACCAAAACCTGCTCACCACCTGGCTGCTCGACTGATTCCTGCTTGCGCAGGGATGACGTCGCCTCCGCGAAAGCGGGGGTCGCCGAAGTCTGCTCAACAGGGGTCTGCCGTTCAGGCCCGGCAGGGCCGGTTGCTATTTGTTCAGAAAGAACCTCGTGAGCATCTGTTTGCCCACCGCCCCGACTCGCGTCGGCGGACGGGGGGGTGAGCTCAGGTAAAGCCTCGCTCTGGTGTCCGCCGCCGACGGACTCAACCGGGGCCTGGCTGGTGCTTACTTGCTCGGTGAATGTTTCGCACGCACCGCCGCTCTGGGGCGGGGGTAAAACTTCGCTCCGGCATGGCTGGCCCGCCCAAGCGGGGCAATTAATTATCTCGTCGGCTAAGCTGCGGTATTCAGCTGCCCCCGTACTCTGGGCAGCGTAGGTTAGAACCGACTCACCGGCACTTGGAGCCTCAGCCAGCCTTACAGTTCGGTGAATAACCGTGCGGAATACCAGATCGCCGAAGAACTCCCGCATTTGCTGCTGGATTTGTCTGCAGAAAAGAAGCCTGTCTTCAACAAAAGTCAACAGGAAGCCCAGGAACCTTACTTCGCACGGGGCGAAATTCACCCTAATAATGTTCGCAGTCTCGAGCAATTGTTTCAGACCTTCCATTGCGTAATAACTGACCTGAACAGGGACAACCGCATCCGTGCTGGCAATAAGTGCATTGAGGGTCAATAGGCCCAGCGACGGCGGACAGTCAATAACGCACACGTCATACTGGTGTTCCACCGTTCTGAGCCGCTCGCGCAAGACAAACTCCCTGCCGGCGACTCCGACCAGCTCAAGCTCGGCGCCGGAAAGCAGAATATTACTCGGCGCTATACTGAGCCTTTCAACACTGGTGGGTAGTATCACTGCCGAAATAGGGACATCTGCGATAGTGAGGGCTTGATAGATAGTCTTAGCCAAAGCATCCGGGTTGTGCCCAAATCCGAGCGTGGCGTGCCCCTGCGGGTCCAGGTCGACTATCAGTACCCTCAAGCCTTTTTCGGCAAAAGCGGCAGCGAGGTTGACAGCGGTTGTTGTCTTTCCGCAGCCGCCTTTCTGATTCGCTACTACTACTGTTCTCATTTCTACACCAGCTATCGGTCTTTTTAACTATCCTGGCGTTTACTAACAAACACGGCCAGGTCCATATCTACCTGATGCCCGGAGCCGGCTTTATCTGAGCGGGTTATCATAAATTTATCCACAAACAGTACCGGCCGGTTTCGCTCCAGAGCATTTAAGAAACCGGCAAACTGATTGAACCCGGCGGTAAAACTGAGATGAATCTGCTTCTCACCTACGTAGCTGGGACTAGGAGTCGCCGGAACACCGGGATTATCTCTGCTTCTGATGCTGAACGAAGACACGGACATCTGGCTGGCCATTTGACTTATATCGAAAGTCAAATTTGCCGAATCCTCCGGATCAATCACAAACTGCTTCACTTTGTCCCGCAGATCTTCGATTTCTTTACTCAGCCGGGCTTGGGTCTCGTCCTTGCCCGCCGTCACCATCTCCTCGTATGTCTGTTTTGCCTGACCGAATTTCTCCTCGATCTGCTTTTTGCTGTTTTTTTGCGGCGTCAGCACCAATATATGAGCCAAAAACAGCAGGACGAAACAGCCTGCCCATATCAGAGCGATTACTGCGACATATTTTTTGTATATTGCTTGCATAATTGTCGGGCTATAACGGCGGCTTAAAGTTGCAGTCTATCTCATAAGAGATTACTTCCTGCTCCCCGAGCGTACCGGAGGTCGCGGACACGTTAATGCCCGCAAGGCTCTGCTGCAGGGACTGCGAACGAAGAAGGCGATTACGAAACTCTCTGACTGCTTCGTCGCAGTTCGATTCTGGACTACCTGCCACGTTTATCTTTAAGGTCTTAACAGGAACACTAATATCGATGGTTTTTTTGGGGTCGTCCTTGCTGGGGACCTTCTTTTTTGCGTGCTGCTGTATAACTTCGAGCTTGGTCAGGACCACCGCATCGGGCAGGTTTTGCACAACTGCGGCCAACACATCAGACCACTGAGTATAGTTGACCAGGGACGATTTAACCTCGGACAGGCAATTTGTGTATCCGCCCTTGACGGACTCGAGCGATCTATGTGTTTTTACAGCGTCCGACAGCTTGTCGATCTTTGCCTCGTACCCGGCGACGGCCTGCTTTTTTATAGAGATAGCAATTGCGTTACGCAGATAACAACTGAACACTGCGGCGGCGGCAATAACCGGCACGGCGACAGCTACGACAGCGGCAACCATGCCCACGGGCCTGCTCTTTCTCGGAACGCCCTGTCCCTTCAACAAGTCTATTGTGAACATATCAAGTCTTTCTTTTTTTGCCACAGACGCCGTCCTGAGCGCAGTCGAAGAAGAACTCAGAGAGCTCAGAGTCCCGATGTATCGGGATGTTTTTCTACCTCTGTGAGCTCTGTGTCCTCTGTGGCTTTTTCTCGGCGGTTAATCCTTCAAATCGACCTCATCGCCAGACCCGCAGCCACCGCCATTGCCGGTCCATTCTTTTGCAGGACATCTTTTTGCGGTAGATCGCGGCGATGCCAGCCTCCGCCGAGCGACATCTTGTCAAACGGGTTCCACAGCACAGCTTTCACTGCCAGCCGCCTGTTCAGGACCTCGACAAACTCACTGACCAGTGCAAAACCACCGCAGACAAATATCCTCTCGGCAATACTCAATTTTTCCTGGGCCGCGTAGAAACGCAGTGTCTCGTTAACGTCAACAATCAGTCTCTCACAGGCCTTTTCCAGATTGTCACGAAGGTCAAATTGACACTGCTGCCGGCCGGATAAAATAGCCGTGACCGTCTCTACAGACTGGCCCGTCTGGGCTGCAATCTGTTTTATAATGTTGTCGCCCGCATAGGCCATGTCACGAACGAACGGCAATTCATTGTCACCCATAACTGCCAAGGTTGTATAATTGCGGCCTACGTTCAGAATAGCCGTTGCACGTCCTGGCTCCCGCGGTTCGTATTCGCCCAAGCAATTCAAAAGAGCCAATCCGTCGACATCCATCAAGACGCAGTCAACGGAGGCCTTTTTTGTAACCTGCAACTTTTTCTTTATCAGCCCGCTTGTCGCGGCTACTAACACGCCGCGGATACTACCATCACCGTCGGACATCACTTGATAATCGATGGCGATATCTGCCGTATCAAATGGACAAATCTGTGCGGCTTCGAGCATAACCGCGCCTTCTAATTCTTCCGGGGGTAGAGAAGGAAACTTAAAATCCCGCATCGCAACTTCCGGACCACACACGCTGCAAACCGCAAGTTTGGTCTGAACCCCCGCCGACTGCAGGCACTGGCTTATAGCTTTGGCGGTGTTTGCGTCGGCGCGATGACCCTCATGTTGGTTTGGCTCGATCTGCACAATGCCGGCTGCGGTTACCGCGTAGCCGCCATTATCTCTGCGTAACCGCACCACTTTTACCGCGGATGAACCGATATCCAGGCCAACAACTTCGTCCTGCCCGAAATTAAGTGATCTCTTCCAATTCATTTTCGTGAACCGCATTGTGTGTATCGTATCGCGCTAACGTAATTCGCATCACGCTTGGCGCATCATGAGTAGTTTATCGGCTCAAAAGAGGGGTTGTTTAACTTAGAAATCGTAAGACGGTGATTTTGTAGACCGATGTGCCTGAGTTTTACAATTGCGTCCTATAAATCTTCAATTCTCAATTTACGTTTGCTAATTGCAGACTGAGTTTCAGTTAGCTGCTCGATAATCGTGCCAGCCGGCCGGTGCAGGAATGTATTTGCCCCTTAACCAGACGTCACCCGGAAGGACCCCTTCGAGTAATCTTGCATCCATGTAATAGTGCTTCAAAAACCCATCGCTGCCGATCAAACCCACCACACCTCGAGCGACTTCGGTGAGCGAGCCGCGAATCACCAAATCGTCCTGCGGTCCGCTGGCTTCTTTTCTGCCGCCATAGCCATACCATTCGACGTTTTCGGCGCCCCATCCTCCGCCGCCGACCGTTATCGCCGCTTCAACTATCATGGGGTCAGGCAAATGCTTGTCATACTGCCCAGCGCCGTCGCTGCGGCCGATAGGGACATATTGAAAATCTACCAGTTCCGCGGGTGGTCCTGGATATTTGTTGAGACCACCGGCTGCATAAGCGGACATGCCGGGGTCGACCACTTTTATTATGCCCTGGGCAATCAGGCCCAAGACGTTCGGGTTCTCCATTGTTGGTCTGCCATCCCCGTCGTGGGGGCCATCGACCACAACGGAGTCGGCGACCCAGATATTGCCGGTTGCCACCACGGTAATTCTGCCCTTTACTATCTGGTCGCCGGCCTGCGCTGACATGTCACCGCCAATAATTACATTCCCATCAACAAGAATCTGACCGCCCGGTTGGGATTCCACACCGCCAAATGATTGTGATACGTATGTCTGCTCTATTGGTATGGTGGTTCTCTGGCCACTAACAGGCATAAAATGATAGGCATAAATATCGTATCTTTGGGATTCCGTTCCGCCGGTGCCCGGCTTGATTTTGAAATCCAGCGTCTTGTTGTCGTTGTCTCGCTGATAGCCAAGAACTGTGCAGTTATTGGTTATACGAACTTTACCGACTTCACCCTCCACAAAAAATTCGAGCTGAACGGCAGCGTGCTTTCTGGCAACCGGCGCTTCAGCTGTTGGCGTAAATCTGAATTCTGTTTTTGTGCCCTCTGCAAAGCGAGAAACCTTGGTCTGGATGGTAGCTTCGTCTGTTACTTTGCAGTCTGGCTGGTCGAAATAGATACCGCTTTGGAAAAGGTCCATCACCGATGCGTATTTATCATTTCCCTTGCCATTAACGTATCTTGATTCACCCATCCCCACAGTTTGCAGGAATTTTGGACTGCCTAGAATGTACATATCTCTTTCGTCCGGCTTATCGTTGAGGTCGTTGATGTGCAGCGGCAGGTCAATTATTTCGCCGTTAGCAAAGTAAACCTCCATGGTTTTTTTACCGCCGAATAGGACTCTGCACATTCCCATATCCCAGCCGCTTACCGCCTGCATAACAAAAACGTCCACTGTCCTTTTGAATTTACCGCTACTGCCATTGGACACAATCCTGTAAACGGGGCGAGAACCAGCAAACGTATATAACTCTATCTGGTAATCACAACTGCCAGTTGGGAAATCTATCGTACCGGTTGCCCCCTCGATGCCCTGTTGCAGTGTGCTGAGCATGTCCTTTTGCTGACCCATCCAGAAGATGGCCTTTTCATAACCGGCCTCGGCAGCGAGCATTGCCACCGCTTCAGTTTTAATCCGAATGGCGTGGAGCCTGGCCCCGTAGCCGACCATCAATAGACCTACTCCCAGAGCAGCCAAAATAACCAGCGAGATAGTCACCAGTGCCAGGACCGAGCCGTGCTCGGAATTTTGAATCCTTCGGCTTCGCTCAGGACAGGTTTGGAATTTAGAATTTAGAATTTTTCCCGCTGCCTTTCTATCGCGGCCAGATGTTTCGCATCAATGTAGCGGTCTTTACTGTGACACTGTCGCCGTCGACCGGGTCCGTAAGTGTGATATTTATTCTGACGCAACCCTGGCCTATCCGACTTATAGTTGTGTGGCTGAAAGCACCAGTGTTAGGGTCAGGGGTCACATTTTCTGCGAGAATGGTCGTGGTTACACCGGTGGTATTTCTGCTGCCGCCACCGGCGGGTACAGCCCCCGGCGGATACGGACCATAGTCGACCTTCAATTTATCGTCGTCAAGATAGAAGAATGCGTAAGCCGTCGCTCGTTTGGTGACATCCATCAGTTGATGGCTATCCGTTTCGTCAAGCTCGACGTCCCAATATCTGAATTCGACCGCATCGCCGTAAACGACTTCTCGGTCTGAAGTTTGTGGCTCGACCGGACTAAAGGCGCCGTCATTGGCAGCATACAGAAAGTAATCGGTACGATTGGCTTTCCTTCCTACACTGCCAAACGTCGCCGTAGTAGCCAGAGCATCTTGTTTTATCTGCTGGTTGACCAGATCGTATGTCTGACTCCAGCATCGCTGGCCGGCGGCCAGCAGCACCCCCACCACTAATATTAGCACCGTGCTGATAGTCATGGCGATCATCAACTCCATCATGGTTAGGCCGCGCCTGCCTGCGGCAGGAATTTTGAATTTTGAATTTTGAATTTTGAATTTTACGGGAATCATGGTTTTAGCCGCCAGATGCATCGAGCCTAACGTATGTGGTAAGAATAATTGCCGGATTGTACAGTGTCAGACTCCCTGACACGTCTTCAGGTTCGTCAAATCTGACGACGGCACTTAGCTGCCTTAATGTCATTTGGGCGGTGTCGTCGGTCTGGATATCTTGCCACTTGAGGACCATCGTCAACGGAACGTTGTCAACCGTAATGGCATACGCCTCGTTACGCAGCGGTGCGCCTACTCCCTGGCCCTGACCCTGGCTGAAATACCCCGGTATAAAGATGGATTCGAAACCGAACTCCAAAGTGGTCGGGTCATACTCCCCTGAGCCGCCGGTGCTCTTCCAGTCTTCAAGAAGCAATAGTCCGATCCTGGTGGCGGTGATCTGGGCGTGCGCGACACGTGCCTGCATGTTGGCGTAGTACTGATAACCCAGTGCCCCGACGGCAGCTATACCCAGAATGGCCATGGCGATTATCACCTCAACCAGTGTCGTACCTGCGTCAGATGCCGGGGCTGCAGCCCAGTCAGTTTCCTGCGAAGATGCTGCCGTCCTTCTAGTTTTCAGATTTGCGGTGAGCATGTTTGCCGACTTTACTCCGCCTCCGTCGTGCAAGGACTCTTCGCGGCTGCCGAAGACATTGTGGGTTCATCAAGAGTGTGTCCCCCGTCATCCACATCATAACGCACAAGCAACTCATCCAGGTCGTAGACATCAGGTCCCGTACAAAGTCGGAACGAGCGCACCGGACCTGGCCTTACGGCACCAATGACTATATCCCGGCAGCGAAAGCTTTTGCCTTCGATAGAAAACCAGGCGCACTTGAGAGTACAGTTCGTCTTACGTATCGGGCAGATGATTGGGTCGCTTCTTTCATCTGTTAAGAATCCCTGTTTTACCAGCTTGACTGCCTTACACTCTCTGATCATGGTCTCTCACTTTCTGATCATGGTCTCTCACTTAAAGTATACTCCAAAAACCACCAAAGCCAAATAGGTGGTGTTGCCTTTAATCGAAAGCGGCTATGGCCGGTCCAGCCATAGCCGCTCCTAGTCTAATCTGGACAATCGCGCCAACCCCACAGGGTTGGGACATGGCCGCCTGGGTCGATTAAGGTCAGGTTCTCACCATATCCACGTAAAGCGCGTTCCACAGATGATCCGCTCATCTGCAAGAAGCCCGTCTTATAGCCAACTACCAGTTTGGTTCATTGTATGGGTTGCAGGGGTACTCGGTGCCCCTCCTGGCCCCGGAGCAGCCGCCGCAGTAACCGTGATGGTGTAATTCAGGCCACTAGCTGCCACTGCGACACCCGAAATCACGTAACAACCTCGTAAGAAGTAGCGTCCGTCAAGGTCAGTGGGGTCGATGCCCAATGGTACGCCGAACGCTGCGACGGCGCCATTTAAGTCTGCGGCGTAGTTGGCGTAGGCCGGGCCCTTTTCAGCCCAATATGCCCGGAGGGCGCTTCGGATCATGCCGCACGCGGCATTTGCTTCTGACCATTTCGCTGAATCAATTCGGCCGCGCATAAGCGGAACTGCCACCGCCGCCAGGATGCCGACAATCAGGATTACAACCATCAGCTCAATCAATGTAAAACCTTTCCTACTGTTCATATTCAACCTCTCCTAAAAAATGTGGTTTAAAATCGCGTTTCTCCCCCTGCTTTCTTGCGCAAGCAAGAAGGGGGGCAACACTTCCAGGCACTAATCGGCCAAATCCGCCGGTGACTGTAGCAATTGACAATTGTAAATTGACAATTTTTTTATCCTCCTTTCGTGTTCGACATCGAGAATATCGGCAGATACAGTGCGAGAACTATCACTAACACAATCGCGCCAACGGTTACAATCATTATCGGCTCAAGCAAGCTCATCACGATGGTTATGGTGGTATCGACTTTTCGCTCGTAATAATGGGCGGTTTTTTCCAGCACGGTGGAAAGCGAACCGCTTTCCTCTCCCACCTGCACCATCTTGACAACCATGTTGGGAAAGAATCCAGCCGCGGACATACTCAAAGAAACACCGGAACCTCCGACAATGTGCTCTTTGGTTCGTATTATCGCCGATTTTATGATGTCGTTACGCGTCATAACCGAAAGGATATCAAACACCTCCAGAACTGAAACACCGGCAGCCAACAGCGTAGCCATCGTCCTGCAAAACATCACTACAAATGCCTGGCTTAGCACCTTGCCCAGCAGAGGCAAGGAAAGAGCTATCCTGGAAAATGCCAGATGGCCTTTCTTAGTTTTTGAGACAAGTACGGTAGAAATTAGTAGGAGAATAAAAAAGCCGATAATGTAGATCGCATTATACCGCAGTCCATCGTAAAACCCCATGAATGCCTTTGTAAAAGCAGGCAAATCGCTGCCCAGTTGGTCGAATATGGAGCGGAACCGTGGAACAATAAAAGTCATTATGAATATGACCAATATGACAATAAACGTGAACATGAAGATAGGATAGCTGATGGCACTGCGAACCTTACTGATGAGCTTGTCGCGATTCTCAAAATAGTCCGCCAGCCTTTGCAGGGCTCCGGGCAGATTACCGCCTATCTCGCCTGCTAAGACTATCGCGCAAGCAAGCTGATTGAAGACCCTGGGAAACTTCGACATACTTTCGGAGAAAGGCTCACCCTTCTGCATTCTTTCCGCGACCTGCTGCAGCACTTGCTGAAGCTGTGAATTCTCGATGTCCTCGGCGACAATACTCAAGGCCACAGTGATTGGAATACCCCCCTCCAACATTATGGTCAGTTGCGAGCAAAGTGCTGCCAAGTCGGCGGCTTTGATACGCTTTCGTCCGGATATGGCGTGCTTTTCTTTGACAGCGGTACTGATTTCGTTAACCGAGACGGGGGTGAAACCCTGCTGACGCAGCCAGCTTAGAACGTCATTTGCGCAAGCCGCCTGCGTCAACCCTTCCTTTCGCGTCGCTGAAGAATCGCGAGCTATATATTTGTAGCTTTTCATTTATCGGGCCTGCTTTGTCAAAAAAAACAGGATACAGAATTTAGGATACGCAGAACAGATGTCTCCTGCCTCCTGTATTCTGGTTTATGTATCGGCGTCCGCAAAAGGCGAGTTTAGAAAAAAGAATACAGAAGTCAGAATCCAGCAGTTGACAATTGACAACTGTAAATTGACAATTGTTCTACCCCCTTGTAGATGCCACGCTAAGAACCTCTTCTGCGGTGGTTAAGCCCAGCCACATCTTGCTCACGCCGCTTTCCAGCAACCCGCCGTAGCCTTTCTGGCGTGCCGCTGCTCTTATCTGGCTCTCGCTCTCGCCGGCAATTATCTTCTCGGATAGCTCGTGGTCTATCGGCAGAAACTCAAATATGGGCAATCTGTCGCGATAACCTGTGCCGCCGCAGTTGTTACAGCCGCGACCGTGATAAAACACGGCGGTTTTGGCCTTCTCAGGGTCGATGGACAGCCGTTTAAGAACCGGCTCGCTTAACTGTACAGGCTCTTTGCAGTGATCGCATATTTTTCTTACCAATCGCTGAGCAACCACCAGATTCAGTGTAGAAGCCAGCAAATACGGCTCGATTCCCATATATAGGAATCTGCTTATAGCGCTGGGCGCATCGTTGGTATGAAACGTGCTCAAGACCAGGTGGCCGGTCAAGGACGCTTTTATCGCGATTTCAACCGTTTCTTTGTCGCGGATTTCACCTATCAGGATTATGTCCGGGTCCTGCCTTAGAATCGCCCGCAGGCATCTTGCAAAGTCAAGGTCAATTTCCGGCTTGACCTGAATCTGGTTAATGCCGGCCAGGCGATATTCCACAGGGTCCTCAACGGTGGTAATATTTTCTGTCGGGTCCCTTAAGTAATTTAGCGCCGAGTATAAGGTGGTGCTCTTACCGCTGCCGGTCGGGCCGGTAACCACAATGATGCCGTGCGGCAGTGACAGCATCCTCTTGAATTCTTCCAGAAGTCCTGGCTCAAACCCAAGCTGATCCAGGTTGTGGCTTGCACCGGCTGCATCCAGGATTCGCATGACCACTTTTTCACCATATATTGTTGGAATAACCGATACTCGTACGTCTATATCTCTGCCGCAGGCCTTTATCTTCAATCGGCCGTCCTGCGGCAATCTCCGCTCGGCAATATCCATTTCCGCAAGAATCTTTATTCTGGTGACTATGGCGGCCTTCATTTTTTTGGCCGGCGGAACCATCTCTTGAAGCCGACCGTCAACCCGCATGCGGATAACGATTGAATGTTCTTGCGGCTCGATGTGAACGTCACTTGCTCTACTCTTGACCGCCTGCCTGAGCAATAAGTCCACAAAACGGATCACCGGTGGCTGGATTGCAGCGGCCTCGGTATTGGCCTCGTCTTCTTCGGCATCTTCTGCAAGCAGCTCTTTTTGTGTCTCTTCTCGCCCGATTTCAAGCTGCACCAAGTCACGAAGCCCCTGTTCTTCGACATCGGAGCCGTGATAAATCAGCTCTATAGCCTGGCGAATTTCTTGAGGCGAGCTAATGACCGGCTTAATCTGACGTTCCATTTTCAGAGTGATAGTATCAATGGCGATAACGTTGAGCGGGTCGGCCATCGCAACGACAAGCTTATTGTCTCTCTCGCCGATCACCGCCAGGCAGAATCTCTTGGCGATGTTTTCGGGCAGTGTTCGAGCAATCTTCACATCTACTCTGCTGACGTCATCCAGGCGAATATATTCTATCGCCAGATATTCAGCCAGGGCATAAGTAACGTCCTCGTCATTGAGCATCTTCAGTTGAAGCAATACCTCGCCGAGGCGGCCGCCCTGCTCCCGCTGCTTGTTTAGCGCTTCGATCAAGCCGTCGCGGCTGAGCAGATTCTTGGAGACGAGAAATTCACCAAAGAGAATTCCTGCCCTGGTCTTGGGCGTGTCCAAGATGCTTTCTCCAGATGCCATCAACAAGCTCCTGCTGAACAGTGCCTCTATTAGGTTTTAACTTCGGCAAACTACAGGGGTAGAACAAGGATATTTGTGCATCGTTTGTTTGGTAAGCGTAATAAAACTGTAGTATGCACGGACTTCTTCCTTCAGCTCCCACGCAGCAGGGGACCCTGTCTCTGCCTATACTATATAAAATATACGACAAGAACCGGTGAGAGCCAAAAAGCTCTTGCCGGCATAGGGTCGGCATATTCTGCCAAGCCCGTAATACGCGAAACCCGGATAAGGAATGGTGTCAGCCGAGAATGGCGGTTGCTTAAGCCATGTATCCGCCTTTTTTCGTGATTATTGAAGGTTTTGTATTCAGATTGACGACATTACTCATAAACGCATTTTTTCTGGCTTTCGTGATGAAAGAGCATCTTTGCCAATCCATACGTGCTCTGTCATCGATGCGGGAGTTTTCTTTGCATAAAACCCTTAACGAACCGCCATTCGTGTCAGCCGATAATTTCGGGCGGTCATAAAGCCCGTGCATTTTTTATAGGACGGTCAATGACGCAATATTAAGCTGACTGGTCGCTGCCCCATGATTCGACCACACCTAATTTGCGTGGGAAGCGGCTGGGTTTTATTGTATAATCCCCTGCCGTAAGCGGTTAAGTCTATTGTTGCTTAAGTCGAATTACTAAAATGGGCTGTATGTCTTGTTTGTGGGACGCTTAGGGATGCATTCGTCAAAGTACACTGATTTGGCTTTGCAGAAGTGCATTAATCCTGAATGCGGGAGGGAGTTCTCCTGCGCCCGGACGCTCTTTAAGTGCCCGGCTTGCGGCGACCTGCTGGATATATGGTATAACTGGGACAAGATTCCGGTTCCCGACAAGTTAAATGAATTTGCCAAACGCTGGGCGAACAGAAACAATCCGCTGGATTTATCGGGCGTATGGCGATTCAGAGAGCTCCTGAACTTCTGCCAGGACCGATACAAAGTCACCATAGGCGAAGGCCAGACAATCCTGCAGCAAAACGACACGGTGGCTGAATATGTTGACATGCAGCCGGGCCGTTTATACCTGCAATATGAAGGCCTGAATCCGTCAGGCTCGTTCAAAGACAACGGCATGGCGGCGGCTTTCAGCCACGCGATGATGGTCGGGGCAAAATCATGCGCCTGCGCCTCCACCGGCAACACCTCGGCATCCGTCGCTCTATACGCACATAGCTGTGGCTTGAAGTGCACGGTTTTTATCGGTTCAGGCCGAATCGCCTTCGGAAAGCTCAGCCAGGGGATGGATTACGGCGCCCAGACCATTCAAATACGCGGCGACTTCGATGATTGTATGCGCCAGGTTCAAGCCGTGTGCACAAAGCTGGGGTTGTATCTGCTCAATTCGCTGAATCCCTTCCGGCTCGAAGGGCAAAAGACCATAATGTACCGAATTATTGAAGGCCTCGGCTGGCAGGCGCCCGACTGGATCGTCGTGCCCGGCGGAAATTTAGGCAACTCAAGCGCCTTCGGCAAGGCCTTCTATGAGTTGAAGGAGCTTGGCCTGATCGGGCAGATTCCCCGCTTGGCTATCATAAACGCCGCCGGCGCGGACACATTAAACCACCTGGTCAACAGCAAAAAGCTCTCTTGGAACGGCGGCAGAGTCAATCAGACAATTATCGACCAGTATTATGCTGATTTGACGGCTCGCAGCTTTTCGCCGCATACCTGTGCTTCGGCGATAGAAATTGCCCGTCCGGTCAATCTGAAAAAATGCCTGCGTGCGATTGACGTTTGTAACGGCGTCGTCCGCGCCGTAACCGATGAAGAAATCTGCGATGCAAAGGCGATTGTGGGTAGATACGGCCTGGGCTGTGAGCCGGCTTCGGCTGCGACAATAGCCGGCTTAAAGCACCTCAGAGCTGAGGGTGTTATCGAAGCCGACGAGCGAGTTGCCTGCGTTTTGACGGGCCACCCGTTGAAAGACCCGAACGTAACGGTTGACTACCACAAACAAAAGCAAGGCCAATTCAGCAATCCACCCGTCGAAGCCCCGAACGACCTCGATGAGATCATCAAGCTAATAGAATAAAACGATGTGTGAATTAAACGGGCGGGTTGCGCACAGCAGAGATGATAAAGCCGGCGGTGATAGCCAGGCTGCCAAGTGTGTGCAAAAGGACGGTGATTTGGCTGGCACGATATTGGCCGGGCTTTGCCAGGTCATTTTTGTTCGCCGATTTTATTGCCGGCACTGCGATCGGCAGCACAAATAAGTAAAATAGTCCCGCGAAGAACGTCGGTCGGCGCATCAGCATAACTGCTGCCACGGCGAAACTCACGATAAGGGCAATTCTGTAAATCCAAACGCCGAGAGGTACGCCAAAACGGACTATGAGCGTTCGTTTGTTCACCGCAGCATCGGCGATAGAATCAGGGAATTCATTCACCAAAATCACCAGAAAAATCAATATGCTGACGATCACCGCAGGGGTAAGCGGAACGGCGTCAATGGTTTCCGTCTGCAAATAGTATGACCCGTATACCGGAAGCAGGCCGAAAAGCAGCGCAATAACCAGCTCGCCGATGCACCGGTAGCCGAGCTGGACCGGGCGGGCAGTATAGAAATAGCCGCCAAGTAATCCAATAAGGCCGAGAGCCAGGATGAAAAGGCTTTGCGTCAGCAAGACAATCACCAGTCCTATCGCTGAGCCTATTGCCAGGCAGACTATCGCGGTAAGCAAAGTCGCTCTGGGCGAGAGAATTCCTTGCTGGATAAAACGCCGTCCTCCGGAAAATGGCGTCGGATTCTTATTGAGCCAATCGTTTCCGGAAATGTGATCAAAGTAATCATTGGCAACGTTGGCGCCCGCGTGCAGAGCCATTATTGCAAGTAGCGCCAGCACGAAAAGGGCAGGCTGGAAAGTTCCGGCAACAGCCGAACCGGCGGCGCTGCCCACCAGCACCGGCGCTGCACTGGCAACAAGAAACTTTGGCCGGGTGGCAAGCAAGAGAATCACCAATCTGGAACACCCAGAACCGGTCGTCATAAGCTGAATTTTAACCACAAATTTGGGTCTCTGCAAAGTAATCCGAACCTGCGGTAAAACCGCAGGCTAAATATTTAGCCCCGCAATTCATTGCGGGGTTTTTCGCGGCGGTTTTCCTGCCAGGCTGGCAGGGCGGCCGCCGCCACCTGCAATTTTGCCAGATTACACGGGGCATAGGCTTGTAATATAACCCCATCATTAACAAGCGCTTATACATAGGCGCGTTGCAGAGAAGCATTTGGCACGATATTTGCTCAAACTCATAGGGGAATCTACGGTTATGGTTTCGAACTTGTCAAAACTCGAAGAAGTAAACCTCTTGGCCAGCAGCGCAAACTGGGCCTGGCCGGAAGCGGTGCGCAATATACTGCGGCCCAGAGGCGTTAACCTATTGGTAGCTGACGCCGTAGATGAGTTCGTTCACATCATCGAACGCAGGCGAATCCATACTACAATCGTGGACCTCGACTGCGAAAAATCAAACGGACTGGCGACTATTAAAATCATCCGGATGAATTACCCGCTGCTGCCGTGCATCCTCCTGGCAAGCCGAGCAACCGAGATTGTGCTGGGCAGGGCGCTCGAGCTTGACGTGTTTGGTGTGATCGATAAGCCCGTCGATATGCACATTCTGCGGGATGTGCTAAATAGGGTGTTCTTAAAAAAATACAACAGCGATATTTTCTCAGATTGAGTTAAAGCCAAAGGTAAAAGACACAGAGAGCACAGAAGTTCACGGAGATAACAAGGAATTGGTCGTAGTTACACAATATCAATTATACTCTCTGAGTTCTCTGTACTACTATCCTTCAAATTCTTGCTTTTTTGGCAAGATTTTGAAATAAGGTTGACGTAAACAGTGTGTCGATAAGATGTTGTAGTTCGTTTTGAATTTTGGCTTTTTTGGTAATTTGGATCCTTCGGCTTTGCTCAGAGCCTGCCCTGACCCCCGCTTTCGCGGGGGTGACGTCATTCCTGCGAAAGCAGGAATTGTCGAAGGGACAGGTTTGTTTCGGATTTGGGATTTAGTGGTTCGGATTTGGTTGCGGCCAAAGGCCGCGCTGTGAAGTCTGTGACAGAGAAAGTAAGTATTCTTTTGAAAGGAGTAAGAACAGATGAAGATTCGACCATTGGCAGACAAGGTGCTTGTTGAGCGTGTCGAGGCGGAAAACAAGACGGCCGGCGGAATAGTCCTGCCGGACGCCGCCAAAGAAAAACCACAAAGGGGCAAGGTCATCGGCGTCGGAGAAGGCAAAATACTCGACGATGGGACACGCAAAAAGATGCAGGTGAAAAAAGGCGATCTGGTGCTGTTTACAAGCTATGCCGGCACAGAGGTAAAGATTGACGGCAAAGAACACCTAATTATGGATGAATCAGACATCATGGCTGTAATCGAAAAGTAAAGAGTCCGCCATAGGCGGAGCGAACTGCGAATTGAAAAAGGAGAAGGAAAAATATGGCAGCTAAAAAAATAGTTTTTGGCACTGATGCACGCGCGGCCATTCAAGAAGGCGTGAAAAAACTCGCACACGCGGTCAAGATCACGCTCGGGCCTTGCGGCAAAAATGTAGTTCTGGAAAAATCATTCGGCTCGCCCACGGTTACTAAGGACGGCGTCACAGTGGCTAAAGAAATCGAGCTCGAGGATTCCTACGAGAATATGGGCGCCCAAATGGTAAAGGAAGTAGCCTCAAAGACATCCACCGTTGCCGGCGACGGAACAACAACCGCAACTATCCTGGCTGAGAGCATATTCAATGAAGGACTCAAAAACATCACCGCCGGCGCCAACGCAATGCAGGTAAAACGTGGAATCGATATGGCTGTCAATGCCATCATCGAGGAGCTGCAAAAGATGAGCACGCCCGTCGAGTCCACCAAGCAGATCGAACAGGTAGCAATCTGTTCCGCCAACCAGGACGCCGAGATCGGCAAAAAATTGGCTGAGGCTATGGACAAGGTGGGCAAAGACGGCGTCATCACCGTTGAGGAAGGCCAGTCTTTGGAGACAACGGTTGAGCTGCTCGAAGGCATGCAATTCGACAAAGGATATCTAAGCCCCCACTTCATCAACAACTTAGAGAATATGTCGGTTGTCCTGGAAAAGCCGTATATCCTCGTGCACGAGAAAAAAATCAGCTCCGTAAAATCGCTGATTCCCTTGCTGGAGAAAGTAGCCAAGCAGGCTAAGCCTCTTCTGATTATCGCCGAAGAGGTCGAAGGCGAAGCTCTGGCCACACTGGTTGTCAATAAGCTCCGGGGCGTGCTGCAGTGCGCCGCGGTCAAGGCGCCGGGCTTCGGCGACCGGCGAAAAGCCCTGCTCAGTGACATTGCCGTGCTGACCGGGGCCGAGCCTATCTTTGAAGACCTGGGCCTGGAGCTGGAGAACATCGATCTGAAACAGCTTGGAAGGGCAAAACGAGTTACCATCGACAAGGATACCACAACCATTATCGAAGGGGCCGGCAGCACCGAGGCTATCAAAGGCAGAATCGAGCAGATAAAAGCCGAGATCGAGAAATCCACCAGCGACTACGATATAGAGAAACTCCAGGAAAGATTGGCAAAGCTGGCAGGCGGCGTCGCCCAGATCAATGTCGGAGCGGCAACTGAAGCGGAAATGAAGGAAAAGAAGGCACGGGTGGAAGATGCGCTGCACGCCTGCAGAGCGGCGGTGGAAGAAGGTATTTTGCCCGGAGGCGGAGTGCCGATGCTTAGGACGCTGCCTGCGCTGGATAAAATTAAAGCCGATGGTGATGAGAAAATCGGTGTGGATATTGTTCGAAGAGCGGTAGTTGCCCCGATAAAGCAAATTGCTCAGAACGCCGGCCTGGATGGGTCAATCGTGGCCCAAAAGGTGATGGAGAGCAAAGAGAAGAACTTCGGCTACGATGCGCTGCGAAAGGAGTACGGAGATTTGGTTAAGTTTGGCGTGATCGTACCCACAAAAGTAGAAAGAGTTGCCCTGCAGAACGGCGCTTCAATAGCCTCGCTGCTGCTGATGACAGATGCTATAGTCAGCGAGATTCCGGAGAAAAAGGAAAGAATGCCCGCAGGCCCGCCGGGCGGCGGAATGTATTAAGATGACAGAGGACAGACAACAGAAGACAGAGGACAGACTTCCGACTTCTGTCTTCTGAATTCTGTCTTCTATTTTGCGCAATCAAAACAAGGAACTGTAGTCATGATCTTTCGTTTCTACAGAGATGCGATCTCTCAAGCCTCTCGAAGTATTGCCGCGACAATACTCATCGTGGGGCTGCTTCTGATCGGCTTTGGAGCTGTTATCCTGGCGGCCCCTGCGATATTTGCATTTCTTGCTGCTATGATATTTTTCATCGCGGGCATCGGCTGCTCAATCACGGCTGTGAAGATCTTCTGGGCTCAGAGACAATTAGATAAGCTGACTTCTGACGATTCGCCGGCCTACCGGCGTAATGTTCAAATCCGTGTGGAGGGGCATCCATTCGACGAGATTTGAACCTCCGGTAATAAATATTTAGCCCCGGAATTCATTGCGGGGTTTTGGCCTCACGAAATACGGCACAAAATATTGAAATTTGCCGGCCACTTCGGTTATAATACCGCAATTACTTGACTTCAACAGAAGCGCCCCGGATTGCGTTTTCTACGCCCGGATGAACCACGAAACAGTCAGGTTCCGCTTATGCTTGCAAGATCCCATAATTTTGTGCGTTTTTTGGACTACGTTCGGCCATATAAAGGGCTTCTGCTCCTGGGAACGATTGGGGGCGTGGCCAAATTCACTGTCCCTCTGCTGCTGCCTCAGGTTACCCGCCATCTGCTGGACAATGTTTTTCTAAACGAGACGCTGAGCAGTGAGCAAAAACTTCACGCACTATTTTTGTACGCAGGCGGCATGATGGCTATATTCCTATTTATCTATGCCCCTTGCGTGTATATCCGGCACTTGTACACCGACAAGGCCAGTCACCGGGCAATATTTGACCTGCGATGCGAGCTTTACTATAGGATTCTGCGGATGTCGGCTTCGTTCTTCAACCGCAACAAAAGCGGCGAAATTATCTCCCGACTAATCAGCGACATCCAGCTTGCCCAGAATCTGGTCGGCACCGCGCTGACTAACGTGTGGATGGATGCAATTGCACTCCTGGTAATACTATATTTTATGCTCAGAATCGATGTGGCAACAACACTGGTAGCGCTTTTGAGTTTTCCGGCGTATCTATTGTTATTTCGAAGGTTCAGCGACGAAATCAGAAACACCACGCGTAAAGTGCAAGACAAGCTCTCTGTAATGACCAGCAACGCCCACGAACGAATCGCAGGCAGAATGGTAGTCCATGCCTTTACCGGCGAGCTCAACGAGACCGAGAGGTTCCGCAGCGAGTCAGAAAGCCTATTCTCGACGAATATGCGGCGCGTTTTCATCCAGAGTCTGAATCAAGCTGTTACCGGAACTCTGGTCAGCCTGTCGCCTTTAATAGTAACCTGCTTCGGCGGCTACCGCGTCATTTCCGGCGATATGACCGTGGGCGAATTGATCGCATTGACGATGTATCTCGGGCCGCTTTATCTACCACTGCAGCGATTCTCCGAGCTGAACGTGGTCTTTGCCAATTCGATGGCTTCTTTAGACCGTATCTACGAAATAATGGACCAAGAGCCGGAAATAGTCGACCAGCCGGGGGCTATTGAGCTAACAGAGGTTAAAGGACACATCACGTTCGACCATGTCAGCTTTTGCTATAATAAAGGCTGTCCGGTTCTGAATGGCGTTACGTTCACCGTTCGGGCAGGGCAAAAAGTCGCCCTTGTGGGCCCCAGCGGCTCGGGCAAAAGCACCATCGTCAGCTTGATTCCCAGATTTTATGACTGCAACGCCGGCGAGGTCAGAATTGATGAATATGATGTTCGGCGAATAAAAGTAAAGTCCTTGCGCCGTCACATCGGAATGGTGCTGCAGGACCCGGTCCTATTTAGCGGAACAATTCGGGAGAATATCCTGTACGGCAATCCTGATGCCGGCGAAGCAGAAGTTGTGGCCGCAGCCAAGGCAGCCAACGCCTACGATTTCATTCTGTCTCTGCCGAATGGTTTCGACGCAGAGGTGGGCGAGAGGGGCAGCTTTTTGTCCGGCGGCCAAAGACAGCGCATCACTATTGCCCGAGCGTTTCTGAAAAATCCGAAAATCCTGATTCTCGATGAGGCTACTTCCTCTCTGGATTCGGAGTCGGAACGCCTGATTCAGGATGCGATGAGCCGGCTGATAGCAGGCAGAACCACGTTTATCATAGCGCACCGTGGTTCGACGGTACGAAATGCCGACTGGATATTTGTCGTTTGTGACGGCTCAATTGTCGAATCAGGAACCCACAGTGAGCTGCTGCTCAAAGAAGGAATCTACCGTGATTTGTATGCCGGTCAGTTTGAGGCCGCGGCAAGTGCGATAGGGACGCTGGAAAATGGTTGTGGGCAAGAGCCTAACACGGCGATCCTGGAAGATGTCCGCGATTGACATACGCACAGGCCCGGCAACTATCGGATTTTCAGCGTTGCCAGAGCGAGGGCGGCAAAGGCAGCCGCCAGCAGCCAGAAACGCACTACTACCTGCGGCTCGCTCCAGCCGGCCAGGTGAAAATGATGGTGCAAAGGCGCGCACCTAAAGAGTCGTTTCCCGCCCGTGTATCTGAAATAACCTACCTGCAGCACAACGCTCAATAGTTCCATTACGAACACGCCGCCGATAATCAAAAGCAGAATCTCGCTTCTGGTCACCAGCGCCCCATAGCCCATCGCCGCTCCCAACGCCAGTGAGCCGACATCGCCCATAAAAGCCTGGGCAGGGTGGCAGTTGTACCACAGAAAACCCAGCACCGCGCCCAAGATTGCCGAATAAAAGATGCTCAGCTCGCCGGCCTTGGGTATATGCGGCAGCAGCAGATAACCCGCCCACAATCTATCCGAAGTAACGGGCCCCATAGTCTCGGAGGCAACGTAACAGAGCACCGCCAGGATGAGACTGACCATGCCAACGCATCCGGCTGCCAATCCATCCATACCGTCGGTCAAGTTCACGGCATTGCTGGTGGCCGACAGATAAAAAATCGCAATCAAAACGAACATCCAATTGGCCAGCGGCAGGCCGTGCTTGTAGAACGGCAGCCAGAGTTTTTGCCCATCGTCAATGTGAGCAAAATCGCGGTACAAAAACAATGCAATCAGGACGGCTCCGGCGATTTGAAAGATGAGCTTTTCCCAGGGATTCAGGCCATTTCTGCTTCGCTGGCGAGAGACCGCGGTAAGTTTTAGCCAGTCGTCAATACCGCCCAGCACACCAAACCAGATCATCACAAAGATTGCCTTCTGGACAAAGCCGATGGACAAATTTGCCCACACCAAGGTAGTTACCAGCACCGCCAGGATAATAATCAAGCCGCCCATCGTCGGCGTGTTGGCCTTTTCTTTGGTCAGCTCGTTGAGGGTGGCGTGATGAAACTCCGGGCGGTCGCCGATCTTCTTGCGCATCAGCCAGCGAATAATAGAAGGACCCAAGAAAATAGCGATGGCAAAGCTGGTCAAGACCGCCGCCACCGAGCGAAACATTACGTTCTGATAGGCATAAAAGCCAAGCCGTTCGGTAAAAAACCCGCTAAAGTAGTGTAATAAGTGGTATATCATTCTGCATTTTGATCCTCGATACTCGATCTTCGTTGGGGGCTTCGAGAACCTGCGGTGAAACCACAGGCGAAATATTATTTAGCCCCGCGTTTTACGCGGGGTTCTGAGCGATTTTAATTTTTCGGTAACCGTTTCCAGCTTTGCTGCACGCGAACCTTTCACTAATATTATATCGTCATCTTTCACGAATTCGTACAGCCTATCGCAGACTTCAAAGGCATCTTGGAAGCATTCTGCTTGCAGGTTGTGCTCCGTAGCTTTTTTTGCCGCTTGGGCGGTAGTATCAGCAAATTTGCCCACCGCCAGCAGGACTTGTACCTTCGCCTGCGCAATAGCGGCGCCCAGCTCGGCGTGCAAAGCGTGTGCATATTGGCCCAATTCAGCCATATCGCCACAGATAAAGACCCGCCGGCGTTTTCCCGTTTGGTCAAGACCGGCCAATATTTCCAGGGCATTTTTCATCGAGGCGGGATTTGCGTTATAGCAATCATCTACTACCGTCAGTCGCCCGATTTGTAGCACCTCAGCACGCATCGGAATGGTCGCCAGTGTTTTAATGGCGCCGGCAAAATCGGCGGCGGCCAGGCCAAACTGGCTGCAAATCGCCCAGGCGGCAAGTGCGTTCTCAACATTGCCTGGGCCCGGCACCGGCAGGCAAATCTGTGTGCCATTGATGCTAAAGCTACTCTTGGCGCCGTCAAAAGTGATGTTGCGGGCCTGATAATCACAATCAGGCGATTTGCCAAAAGTAACAACTCGATGTGCAGGACTTGCCGGCCGTGGCACGGTATCAGCGTTGATTATCAAGACGCCATCAGGTTTAAGACCACCGGCTATGGAGAGCTTTTCTTTAACGATCTCCTGTAGGCTGCCGAATCCTTCCAGATGGGCCGGCTGAACATTAGTTACCACTGCGACATCCGGCTGAGCGATGGCAGTTAGGTGCGCTATCTCGCCCGGATGGTTGGTGCCCAGCTCGGCAATAACAATCTGGTCCTCTGGACCGGCGTCAAGCAGTGTGAGTGGCAGGCCGATATTATTATTGTAGTTCTTTGGCGACTGAGTGACGCGGTAATGCCGACTGAGGGCGTGGTAAGTGATTTGTCTTGTCATTGTTTTGCCCACCGAGCCGGTTATCGCAACTACCTTGAAGCCGCACTGCCGGCGGTACGCTCGGGCAAAATCACCGAGGGCCTTTACCGTATCATCGACCCTGAGTATGGCGTTGTCAGCAAACTTGCTGTCTTTGATTCCTTTGCTGACGACCGCGCAGATAGCTCCTTTTGCAAAGGCGTCAGAAACGTAGTCATGCCCGTCAAAATTTTCGCCCGGTATGGCGAAAAAACAGTCGCCGGGTTTTGTGGTTCGCGAGTCGATACTTACGCCGGCGAAAACTACGTGGCTCCTGATCTGTGATTCGTCGCTCGCGTCTCGCTGAGGATGCGTTCTTATTGCTTGGGCCAGTGCTGGTAGCGAGAATTCTTTCATGTTAGGTTTCTTAAACACTCTTGGGCAACGTTTCTATCGCTGAAGGCGAATTTTTGTGTGCCGATGATTTGGTAGTTTTCGTGGCCCTTGCCGGCGATAAGAAGAATATCATCTTTGCCGGCGGTTTTTATGGCCAATTCAATGGCTTTTCTCCTATCCGGCTCAATAACCACAGATTTGGCTTCCCGCCTTGCGGGGGCCCTCACAGATTTGGACCACAGATGCTGCTCATTTCTAATCTGTGTTAATCCGCGATAATCTGTGTAATCTGTGGTCTCAAAGCCGGCGATAATTTCATCTATGATCGCTTGCGGCTTCTCAGTGCGAGGATTATCGCTGGTGACGATTACAAAGTCAGCTAATTGCTCCGCGACTCTGGCCATGCGCGGGCGTTTGGTTCTGTCTCTATCGCCGCCGCAGCCGAAAACGACTATCAGCCTGCCCTTACACAAAGGCTTTAATGTGGTCAACACATTTTTCAAAGCATCGTCTGTGTGTGCGAAATCAATGATGACGGAAAAATCTCCTACTTTCACGGGCGAATTAGACCCCGCAATGAATTGCGGGGCCAAATATTTAGCCCCACGTTTCACGCGGGGTCTTTGTTGGGACCAGTCAACTTTTTCCAGTCGGCCTGGCACACCCTCCAAAGCCGATAGGCCGGCTGCTATCGTTTCCAAATCCAGCCCGGCTGCCAGGCACAAACCGGCCGCTGCCAGATGGTTACTGACATTATGCCGGCCCAGCAATGGAGTATCTACAATTGACGATTGACAATTGACGATTGACGACTGGTAGCCATGCTGCAGCGCAAAAGTAGTTCCATTTATGTCCATCGATTCGATGTGGGCACTAATATCTGCCGGTTCGTCGACAGCATACCAGAGAATTTTTGCCTTCGTCTTTTCGGCGATGTGTCGTGCTTCAGGCGATTGCTTATTCAATACCGCTGTAGCATTAGGCGAAAGAGCAGAAAATAGTCTTGTTTTTGCGGCCAGGTAAGATTCTTTGGTTTTGTGATAGTCAAGGTGGTCGCCGGTCAGGTTAGTGAATGCCGCGGCTTTGAATTCTATGCCAGCCAAACGGTTCTGAGAAAGGGCATGGCTGCTGGCCTCAATAACCATATATTTTGCCCCGGCATTCACCATTTGCTGCTGCGCCTCGGCGATGGCCGGACTGTCCGGCGTGGTGAGGTTTGCCTGGCAAGTGCTTGAGCCGGTATCGTAAATGATTGTGCCGATTAGGCCGCACTTGTGGCCGGCAGTCTGCATCACCGAGTGAACCAGATATGCCGTTGTTGTTTTGCCGTTCGTACCGGTAACAGCCAGATTGATCAGCTTTGAAGCGGGATTTCCTCTTGCAGCCTGAGCCAGAAGGGCTGCCGCTTCCGCGGAATCTCCCACCAAAACAATCTCGTATTTCCTCTGCCTTCTGTCTTCTGTCGTCTCTCGTCCGTACCCCTGGCAAACTATATACTTGGCGCCTTTAGCGATGGCCTGGGTGATGAAGGCGTGGCCGTCATAGACTGTACCTGCGACAGCTACGAATATATCGCCGTCTTGAACCAGGCGTGAATCCAGGCTCACTCGGGGCGCTTTGCCTGAAGAAACCAAATTCAATAGTGCGTCAAAGGTCATATTCTTTGGCCTACATTGTATATATCGGTTGTGGGTCATTCTATGAATTATGGTGAAAAATTACACCTTACTGTTTATAATTGTTCGAGCACCGCATTGCTGGAAGAGTATAAGCAATGGACGCTGAGAAATTGACAATTAAGAAGGGGTCAGCCAATGAGAATTCGTTATTTGCTTTATGCTTTTTTAGCGCTGGTTGTCGCCGGTTCGCTGGGCTTTGCATCGGTCCCCGACTTAATCGGGGATAGAACCGAAACGGAATATTTGGCCGTATTTTTGGAAGGCAAAAAGGTCGGCCACGCCGTCCACAGTAGGGTCGTAGAAAACGGGAAGGTGACAAACGCCGAAGAAGTCAGCATAACCATCAGTCGAATTGGCGTGCCCGTAACCGTCAAAATGGCGGAAACCTGCATCGAGACGACCAAGGGCGAGCCTTTAGGTTTTGAAGTTGTTCAAGAACTTGGCCTTATGACCATGACAATGAAGGGCACGGTAAACGATGACGGCATGGTGAATTTAACCGTTGCGTCGATGGGAACGGAGCAAAAAAAGACCTTTCAATGGCCGGGCAACGGTGAGGTTGTTGTGCGCTGGGATAAGGCAGAAGCGATCGACCGCAAAAAGCCCATTGCCTTGATGGCTGAAGGCTTGCGCCTGCTGCATCTGCGGAAAAGCCTCAAAGAGGGCTTGACGTATTCGGCAAAGGTATTCAGCCCCGGCATCTTGCAGGCTGTTGATACCGAAGTTCGTATCGGGGCCAAGCAAAGCGTTGATTTGCTCGGGCGTGTCGTGACTCTAACAGAGGTTACCAGCACAATGAACCTGCCGGAGACCGGTAAGATTGTCAGCACCAGTTATGTCGATGATGACCTTCGCGTCCAGAAAACAATCACGCCGATAGCCGGAATGCAGGTTGAGATGGTGGCCTGTGCAAAGAACTTCGCGCTGAGTGAAAATGACGTTTTTGAAGTGGTCGAGAGACTGTTTGTTGCCAGCCCGATCCCCTTGAAGGACGTCGATTCAGCAAAGTCAGCAGTTTATCACCTGAGCCCGACTAAGGGGACGGATTTGCCGATCCCATCCAATGACAATCAAAAAGTGCGACGGCTCAACGACGGCAGTATTATTGTGACGGTTGCGCCCGCTGCCGCACCGCAAGGGGCGAAGTTCCCCTATAAGGGCAAGGACAAGGCCATCCTGGAGGCAATGGCCCCTACCAGGTTTCTGCAGAGCGACCGCCAGGAGATAATTGACCTTGCCCGTCGCGCGGCCGGCGATACGAAGGATGCGGCCGAGGCCGTCAAAAGGATTGAATCCTTCGTGGCCCGATACATTCAGAATAGGAGCCTTTCGGTTGGCTATGCCTCGGCGGCGGAGGTCGCAAAGAGCAGGCAAGGCGATTGCAGCGAGTTCGCGGTATTGACAGCGGCGATGTGCCGGGCGGTGGGCATTCCGGCCCAGGTAGTGACAGGAATTGCCTATGTCGAGGATTTTGCCGGCCTTGACGGCTTTGGCGGCCACGCATGGGTGCAGGCGTATATCGGCGGTGAATCCGGCAAATGGATCGGTCTTGACGCCGCGTTTAAGAGTGCCGGGCGGGGCAATTACGGCCCTGGACACATCGCGCTGGCAGTTGGCAACGGCGACCCCGAAGGTTTCTTCGATTTGGTCAACACACTGGGGCAGTTCAAGATAGACAAGGTAATCGTCAACAAAGGCAAATAGTCTGCGGCGTATGAGTGAATTAGAGAATTAGTTAGTTGCTTCCGCAAGGGCTAAGCAACTAATTCACTAATCAACCAGTTAACTGATTGTCAGGACGTAAAATGGCAGAATTTAGAATCGAGCCGGCACAAAGAATAAAACGTCTGCCGCCCTATTTATTCGGGCGTTTGAATGCGCTGAAATCAGCTAAACGCCAGCAAGGCGCAGACATTATCGACCTCGGTATGGGCAATCCTTCGGATGGTGCGCCGCAAATCGTCATCGACAAGCTCTGTGAAGCGGTCCGCGACAGACGCAACCACCGATACAGCGCATCGCGAGGTATCAAGGGCCTGCTAAAAGAAGTGGCGATAAAGTACGAGAAAAAATGGAATGTCCAGCTCGATCCGCAGACCGAGGTGCTCGCCTGTATCGGCTCGAAGGAAGGATTCAGCCACCTGTGTCTGGCGATGCTACAGACAGGCGATACCGCAATCGTGCCGGACCCGGCCTTTCCCATCCATAACTACGCCGTGGCGATGGCGGGGGCAAACGTCATCACTGTGCCCTTGGGCAACGACCAGAAGTTCCTCGATACAATTGTTATGGTCTGCGAGCGTTTGTATCCTAAGCCGAAGCTGCTGATCCTGAATTATCCGAACAATCCGACCACAATGACGGTGGAGCAGGGATTTTTCGAGACGGTGGTAGATGTGGCAAAGCGATTTGGAATAGCGGTGATCCACGACCTGGCTTATGGCGAGACCTGTTTTGACGGCTATAAGGCCCCGAGTTTTCTTTCGGTAAAAGGCGCCAAGGATATCGGCGTTGAATTCATCACCATGAGCAAACCCTACAGTATGGCGGGCTTTCGCATCGGCTTCGTGGCGGGCAACAAGGATATGATCGACTATCTGGCGACAATCAAGGGCTATTATGACTACGGCATCTTTCAAGCCATACAGATAGCCGGCATTATCGCCATGCGGCATTGCGACCAGGATATTGTTGTTCAAAACCAAAGGTACCAGTCCCGGCGGGATGTGCTTTGCGATGGTCTTACCAGGATCGGCTGGGAAGTTCAAAAGCCCCTGGCTACGATGTTCGTATGGGCAAAAGTGCCGGAGAACTGCCTCAAGGGCAAGAGCACCATCGACTATGCGATGGACTTGATGGAGCATGCGGAAGTGGCGGTCGCCCCGGGCAGGGCTTTCGGCGAAAACGGCGAAGGCTATATGCGGATTGCCTTAGTGGAAAACGAGCAGCGACTGCGCCAGGCAATTCGCAATATGAACCGATTTGCGCACGAAAAACCTGTGAGGAAGGCAAAAGCCGGCCCGCGGGGTGATCGCCGGACCGGCACATAGCCGTAATTGGTAAGCACCGGCCCACGATCGCTGAAATTGTGCAGCCATCAACCAGGCAAATTGTCAATTTTCAATTGTCAATCGTCAATTTTGTTTGACTTTATTAGGCAGTCTTGTTTTAATTAAGGTACGGATGGACTGTGCGCAGTACTCATAATGATTAGTGCGCAGTTCCTCCCAGGGCACGGAGGAGGAATTAGAATGAAAGGCCCTGCCGGCGTATTACGAGGATGGAAGGCCACAATAGTAACCATCGCGGTTATCGCGGCTGGTCTTTTTATGCCGGCGCAGAGCCGCGGTAGGGATGTGGCACTACTTCTTCAGCAGACTCCCCTCGATGGCGGGATAGTAACTCCCAGTCCGGGCGTTCATTTCTTTGCCCCGAATTCCGAGATTGTTTTGACGGCGACTCCAAATCCTGGCTATAAATTCATCTACTGGTTGGGCGACGTTGGTGACCCCACGGCAAATCGCACGATAACCTATCTTAATAAGCCGAAAATAATAATTGCGATATTTGAGCCAATCGAAGACAGCACTTCATTCATAGGCCGGGGTTCTGTCGGCGGCGGCCGGGTGATCTCCGGCGGCTTGATTGCCGCCGCCGCAGACTATGGCGGCTGGGGACAAACAAGGCTGGCAAGCTCTGGGTCCAGGCCGTCAGGCAGTAGCACCCCTTATCCTTATGAGCAAGTCTGGGAACCGCTGCCGTGGACACCATCGCAGTCACCGATTTCGCCCGAGTCTTCAACACCGTCCGAGCCGCCCATCCCAGAACCGGCGACAGGCATTTTGCTGTTTCTGGGTAGTTTGTTCCTCATTGCCAGAAAAAGGAATAGGGCAGTTATACTACTGCTGTTTATTCTTTGCCTGGTACCTTCAGCCAATGCGGGGCTTTTTATTTCAGTCAATGGGGTCATTGAGCCCCCTTTCGCCGAGGTCAACCTGCAGCCGGACCAAACGGCCATTCTGAGCATCTACGGCGATGGACAAACGCCCCATCCCATCGCTCTCTACTTATTAGTCGAAGGTCCTGGCTGGATCGATGGGCATATCACCATGGTCTATCCTGGCTCTCTATCCGCCTACCAGGATTTCCCAGGCCCGGAGCCATTGCCCCCACCGGAAGCGATATTAGAGATGTTGAGACAATTTTCCGGCAGGCCCGATGTTATGGACTTTTCCTTTATAACGCTGGCTGATGGTGCTATTCCACCAGCACCACTTAAGGGTCTGCTGGTCGACAACATCATTTTCCGCTGTGATGGCCTCCGTGATGTAACGCTCAACTTGGTCAGCGATGATTTTGCGACCGTCTACGACACCCAGGCTATCCGACAGGTTCCTGAACCGGCGACACTTTTTCTGCTCGGCCTGGGCACTTTTCTGATGCGCAGAAAACGCTCATTATAAGGGTACGTGCTTAGCCGGGGAAAAAACCATCCACCGAATACCAGTGACATGGTGCGTGCGGCAGCCTCAAGCGCAGCTTGGGACCGGCCGCGTGTATGCAATAAGCGACTAAACATGCGCCGCAATCCTTCGACATTGCTCAGGACAAGTTCATTGCGGGGCTCGCGCTATCCAAAGAATAGGCTACCGCCGGCGTAGTAAACCCGCCGTGAAACTTGTGCCGACGACGGCAATAATTCCCCCACCGGACAGGACCATATCCCAGAGTCCCAGACCCTTGCCCGCGATCAACGAACCCAGTTCCACCGCCAAAAGCAGACCTATTGGAGCGGCTAATGCTACTATCAACCACTTGTGCGGAGCTTGCGGCACAAGGTGTAAAGTACGCCAGCGAAGCCACAACAGAGCAAAAAGTGTGTAGGCAAAAAGATGAAATGTTGTGGTTGTTACCGGCAGGAGCTTGGCGAGCTTGCCCCATGTGAAATTCGTTAAAATAAAAATAGTGCCGCCTGTTATCACGATAGACGCGGGCCAAAAGTCAAAGACTGAAACAACAACCAAGCTCGTCAGCATGCCTGCGAGATCGGCGATAAAATCGGTAGCATCGCAGGTTCGTCCCGCAACATAGCGCTGCGATACCTCGTCAATAATGCCATATCCAACACCCACCAAAATTACCCACCAGACCGTAGCTTTGCGCCAGTTTACCTTATTGTACGGACTAATCGCCGACCACAGCAAAAATGCCAAAATCAGGTAAGCGAGAAAATGAAGGCCTTTGTCGGACACACCCGCTTGGCGGACTAAATGAGGGATGGGTATGTGCGCAAGGATAAAAAGACCAGGCCAGTACATCAGCAGCAAGACAATAAT
>JAFNGF010000240.1 GCA_017885385.1 Planctomycetota bacterium | reverse complement strand
TTGCCAGGTTAATCTTGAAATCTTCGCCGACCTCAATAATTTCCACACCTGTTGCTTTTTGAAGCTCCTGGAAATTGCGTTTGACTTTGTTGTATTCGCACACAAAGCTAAAGTAGCAGCGCTGCACAAATCCTTCAAACTCACAGGCAAGCTCTTCGAATGCCTTGATAAAAAAGTCACGCCCACAGATAGTTGAGACAATGATGGGATCAAACCGCCAGTTTATGTGTTGCGGCGAATACGTTCTGCTCAGCAGCTTCAAGGTGTCAATCGCGGATCGTTTGTCGACATTAGCTTCAAAGATACCCGGCAGGCCGGTGACCGTATAATTGAAGTAGAACTTGTAGCCCATACTTTCAATGACCTTCAGGTTTTCCAGAAAGGGCGTAAAGTTTTTCGACCAGAAGACAAGGCAGGTAACATCTTCTGGTTTCAGGGATACGACGTATTTCTGCCCGCCGAACGGATGTGCTACGCCAGCAAAGCCAGCTTTGAGCCGGCCCATAAACCAGTCACCGTAAAAGGCCGGGATATCCGTCCGCCGCGATGCCGAAATAATCCGCTTCATTACTTACCAACTCTTAAGGCAGGATTCACCTTTTTCCGCTGGCACGCGAAAAATGGCAGCGGAGCATTGTCACGTCTCTCTTTTCGGTCCGAAAAACACCTTTTGCCCTCTTGTGCTTTGCTTAGAATAGTCTGTATTCCGGCGATAATCAACCACTTTTAGAAGTTTTCTATGTTTCCGTGTCCGCACATCGGGCTTTTTTAAGAAATTTTCGGATTCCGGATTTTAGGAGTTTTTGCTTGACTTTCCGTCTCGAAGACAATAATTAGTGGCTGATGAATAAGGCGTTGGGGCCCGACAGTTTTTTGCGTTTTCTGTGATAGAGATGGAGCTCCGGCCTATTGCTCACTTGGTGTTTTGGCAGCCAATCAGAGTGTTCAGGGACGATTTTGTTTGGGGAAATTCAAATGGGCGGAAAACCAAAAAACAACAGTGATTTCTATCGTCACCTATTTACTGCAATATACGCCAATATAATTACCGCCGCTCTCCTGGCAGGGGTATACTTTTTCGAGAAACCCCTATCAAAGGTCGTTGCATTCATGGGCCTCATAATATTGTGGGGGGGACTGCCGCGACTTGCCAAACAGTTTACCAAACGCCAATGGCCGCTGCTGAAAACTATCGGTTATCATTTCATACTTACATGGCCGTTTTTTTGGGCCCTTGATGAGCGTCGGCGCAGAAAAGACGCAGAAGCAGAAGCTGCAAAACTAAAAACAATAATAGATGGTTTGCCGCGTGCAAAAATTATCGAACAAATCACAAGCCCCGCAACCAGAAAAGACGGCTTTGAGGCACTGCTCAGCCAAATGGATGATATGCCCGATCGTGACCTCGCCCTTATCGTAGAGAGTATCAGGCACCATCCTGGGGACATTTTGGAATTAGCGGAAAACGGTGAAAACTATGATCTTTTCAGACAACTAATGGGAAAACTATCCGCATACGATATTGACGGGCACTCGCAAACATTCCAAAGCCTTTTGTGGGTGTTATCTGACATATACCAGATGGAACCCCCAGGCGCCTCGCGCAGGCAAATTCAAAACGATACGATGGGACCATTGAAAAATGTTCTTTCGCGGGCGGATGAGGCTCACTTAAGTGCGATAAGGGGTGTGATTGAGAAGATCATGCTGGACAGCAAGGATGACCATGATTTAGCCAGGCCTATCTTGGAGACACTTTTGACGCTGGACCCAAAGGCGCAAAAACCCTCGTGGCAGGCTGTATTCGAGCAGTGCATAAAACGGGCGTTCCGCTTCCCGGAGAGTTTCGGTTTGGACTTTATTCATACACTTAGTGAATTAAAACACAAGGTATTTTGGCTGGATTTCCACGCCTTACGTGATATCTGGATGCAGCCGGCCACTCCAAGCAGAAAACGATTGATTGATTCAAACCAGGCCAAATTCGACCAGCTCTGCTCGAAGGTATTTGCAGCCGTCGAGGAGCCGCAATACAGTGGAAATCGGCACGGCCGAGTGTTCAGGCGCGTCAAGGCGGATAACGGTAAGGTGAAAGTTGAATGTGTCGCTCCTGACGGAACAACTTGCGATTGCCAGGGCGAGAGCTTGAGCCTTCGAGGCATTTACAGCAGAAAATGCGACAGACAGGCAGCCGAGCGACTCCAGGCAAAAATAACGCCTATCCTGGAGGTAAATCGCCAATTCAATCTCAGTGCTTCGGTTGCCAAAGTGCATAAAGACGAAAGAGGAAACGAAGTCTCCGGTCGCGGGATATTCTTTGAAGACGCCCAAGAAGACGCGGCGAAAAGCCTCTATGAGTACGTTTCGCAGCGGTAAAAGGAAGAACCATGAGCAGAAGAATTATTGTAGGGAATCTGTTGTGCATAGCCGTTTTGGTGTCGGGCTGTGGATCGTTGCAGAAGCCGGCGGATATTACGGCTGAGCCATATCTGCTTGACGCTGGTCTGGTTTCACGCTCGATTTCGTTCGAGAATCCGACCGGTGCTCCGGGCCAAGGCGGTAAAGCGGAAAGCAAGCTCGGCGTGGGCCGAAAAGGCTCGCCGGCGATAACACTAAAGGCCGGGCAAGAAGTCCAGCTTTGTGACATCGAAGGCCCCGGCACGATCCGACACATTTGGATGACCACCAGCAAAGAGCCCAACAATCTTAGAAGCCTGGTAATCCGTGCATGGTGGGATGACCAGAAACATCCGAGCATCGAGTGCCCCATCGGCGACTTTATGGGCTTTGCGCATGGCAAGGTGATGCCATATTATTCCGCCGTACACTCGCTGGGCAAAAACGCCGGCATGAATATCTGGCTGCCTATGCCGTTTACCAGGCGGGCAAAAATCACACTTACTAACGAAGGTCAAAAGAATGTGCCGCTCTTCTACCAGGTAGATTACACAATCGGCGACAATCATGCGCGTGACGTTGGTCGACTGCACGTGGTGTTCCGCCGGAAAAATCCGACAGCCGAAAAGCAGGACTTTGTGCTGCTGCCGACACGAAACAACAAAGGCCGATACATCGGTGCACTCATCGGCATACGAAATATGCACCCTGGCCAATGGTGGGGCGAAGGCGAGATAAAAATTTATATGGATGGCGACACCGAATTTCCAACTATCTGCGGCACGGGCAGCGAAGATTATGTGTGCCTGTCCTACGGCATGCAGGAAACGCCGTACCTGTACAACGGCTGTAACCTGGACCAGAAGAACTTTGTATCGATGTATCGCTGGCACCTGCCCGATCCGATCTATTGGCAGAAAGAATGTCGCATAACAATTCAGCAGATAGCCTGGAAGCAAGGGCTGGCCGAGACCCAGGACGATTGGTCGACCGCTACTTTCTGGTACGAGCCGATACCGAGTCAGCCGCTGCCGCCGATGCCCGATGTCAAGGCGCGCACGACCGACATCTGGCAGGATTGACCGGCAGCATATTTCTTTCGGGCATTTTTAACGCCGGATATAAATGGACTTAATGTAAGGAGAGAATTATGCCAAGCAGATATGTAGCTATCGCCGGGATGTTGGCGTTGACTCTGTTCACCGCCTGCCGGACAGGCGAACAATGTGAGAAGGGCGTTAAACCAAGCGAAGCCGGTTTCATAAAGCTGTTCAACGGCAAGGACCTGACCGGCTGGCAGACCGTCGGCAACGCCAAATGGATCGTAAAAGACGGGCTTCTGATTGGAACCCAGGGCGAGAATAATGCGCCGGGCGATTTACTTACCGAAAATACCTACAAGGATTTTGTCCTGACCGTTACCTACCGCGTGGAGTGGCCCTGCAATAGCGGAGTTTGGTTCCGCTACCAGACACCCGATAAGGCATACCAGGCAGATATTCTCGAGTACAAAAATCCCGAATGTTATTCAGGCACGCTATACTGTCCCGCCAAGATGTTCCTTGCGATGAACACCGACAAGACGCTGGTAAATCGCGACGGCTGGAACACCATAAAAGTTCAAGCCGAAGGCGACCGCATCCAGATGTGGCTGAACGGCCGGCAGGTCGCTGATGTCCGTGATAAAACCACTGATTCCGGACGAATTGGCTTTCAGGTCCATCCTGGAGCGGAGTTTGGGCCGATGAAGATCGTGGTGCGCGAGATGCTGCTGAAGGCGCTGTGAGAGAGCCTGTATTGAAGGGCATCAAAAGTAGGGTATGCAGACTTCTGCATACCATTTGCGGAATTTGGCGGTATGCGGAGCTACCAATCTGATAGCCTGATGACCACCGCCTGATAACCTGGCGGCCTGATCTCCCGACGCTCAGGCCTGGCTGGCAGCCTCATCCTGGATGTAGTCCTTGACCTTATACCGAGCGGCCACGGGGATAAATAAAACTGCTGTCACCAGCATCGCGATCACAAAGAACCAGTAGTAGCTGGCGCCGGCGAGCTTACTGCTGCCGTCTTCGTTCTGAATGAAGGCATTAACAGCGGCAGTAAAGGCATTGCCCACTGATATGGATAACAGAAAAACCGCCTGAATGAGGGATTTCATTTTCTTGGGTGCCTGTGTGTACGAAAACTCAAGACAGGTAATGGAGACCATGACCTCAGCAGCGGTGAGAATCACATAAGCCAAAGCTTGCCAGGCGATGCTGGGTTTAAGTCCGGCCACAATCTGCATTTCAATCCAGGCTGACACCACAAAGCTCAAGGCAGTCACCAGCATACCGATAGAGATCTTGCGAAGAGCCGTCAAGGCGAACACCTTGTTCATGGCCGGATAAATGACGTATGAGAACAGGGGGATCATAACCATAATCAGAAAAGGATTTATGGCTTGCGGCTGCTCGGGCAACCAATTGAATCCAAGCCACTTAAGGTTCATGCTTTCTGCCTGCAGAACCCAGGCGGATTGCGACTGGTAAAACAGCGACCAGAACATCGCTATAAACAGATAGAGAATGGCCAGCCTGCCGACCGCTCGCAGTCCCTCGCCGCTGAAGGTCTCTCTGACAAAGCCAAGACCAGCGGCAGGAATATGCACAAACTTCTTTCGGCCGAGCCAGTAGGCGATAGTCGCCGCTATCATCAGCGCCGCCGGGACACCGAAACCAATGAGCGGACCGTACCAGTCTAATAGCCAAGGACAAATGAACATCGAGATGCACGCGCCCAGATTGATGGAGAAGTAAAACCACGCATAGAATTTGGATATCAGGTGCTCGTTGGTTTTTCCAAACTGGTCGCCGACGTTGGCCGAGACGCACGGCTTGATTATCCCGGAGCCTATCGCGATTAACACCAAACCCAAGCCAAGACCAAGACGGGTGTGGTCCAGCATAATGGCAATAAACCCAACACAATAAACCAAGCAAAAGTATATCACGGTTCGGTATTTGGCCAGCCAAATGTCGGCGATCAATGCACCCACAAACGGCAGAAAGTACACAGCCGAGTTGAATAGGTGAAACCAGGTCTTGGCTTGCTCATCTCCCATGACGGCGAGCGTGCCCTCTCGACTCATGAGGTACTTGGTCATGAAAATCACTAAAATAGATGTCATGCCATAGAACGCGAACCGCTCGGCGGCTTCATTGGTGAGAATGTACGGAATCCCTGCCGGCATTTTTGTCGACGGCAGCGGCGCGGTTAGGTATTTGCTCTTAGCCATAATCGGTCACGGTCTCCCGGAATACAGAATACAGAATACAGTAGTCCAAGTCTCTTGTCCACTGTCTGCCGTGTCCTGTTTTTTATCTTCTACGTGCCTACGCCCAACCCGGTAAAATGCGCTTGCCTTCAGAGTTGGCAACTGATAGTATTCGCCCGAAAATGTGGGGCATCGTAGAGTATGAGGTAAGTGCCATGAGAAACATGCTGGTCTTGACCGCACTTCTGTTTTCTTTGTCTTCAGCATCTATTGGTGCAGAGCCGATTCGGACCGAGATGCCCGACGCGCGGATGCTGCGCTTTCCGGATGTCAGCACCGAAAGCATCGTATTTGTGTATGCCGGTGACTTATGGACTGTGCCAAAGGAGGGCGGATTGGCGCGAAGATTAAGCTCACCTAAGGGACAGGAGCTATTTGCGAAGTTTTCGCCCGACGGGCGGTTCATCGCCTTTAGCGGCAACTACGACGGCAACACTGATGTCTATCTTATGCCCGCACAGGGCGGCGCGCCGAAACGGCTGACGCACCATCCAGCCGACGATTCGGTCGTGGATTGGTATCCGGACGGAAGGCATATCTTGTATCGTTCGGGAATGGTCAGCCCGTCACGCCGGTTCAATCGTTTCTTCAAGCAATCAATTGACGGCGGCCCGCCGGAGACACTCGCTCTGCCTTACGGTGAGCTGGCGAGCTTCAACACCGACGGCAGCCGCATCGCCTTTCAATTCATCTCGACAGAATTTCGCACCTGGAAACGCTACCGCGGCGGTATGGCCAGCGATATATGGATTTATGATTTCGTCAACAACACCTCAACAAAAATGACTGATTTCGAGGGCACCGATTCCGTGCCGATGTGGCACAAGGACACCGTCTATTTTCTATCCGACCGCGATGAGCACAAGAAGCTAAATATCTGGGCGTATGAGCTGCCAACTAACAAAACTCGCCAGGTAACCAGGTTCACCGAGTACGATGTGAAATGGCCGAGCATCGGGCCGGATGCAATCGTATTTGAAAACGGCGGCAAACTGCATCTGCTGGACTTGCAGGGCGAAACCTCACATCCGCTCTCGATACAGGTGCCGGCTGATTTACCGGAAGTGCGTCCCCAGCTAAAAGACTTGTCAAAAAACATTGAGAATTTCTCACTTTCGCCGACCGGCAAACGGGCTTTATTCGAAGCCCGCGGCGAAATCCTCACTGTGCCGCAAAAGTATGGCAGCGTCCAAAACCTGACCAATACTTCAGGCGCGGCCGAACGCTTCCCAGCCTGGTCGCCGGACGCCAAACACATTGCGTATTTCTCAGACCGCACGGGAGAGTACGAGCTGTACGTCTATCCAGCCGACGGCAGAAGCCCCGAAGGACCCCGCTTGGCGGGAACCCAAAAGCAAATTACCAACCAGGGCAAGGCATTCCGCTACAGGCCGGTTTGGTCGCCGGACAGCAAAAAAATAGCTCTTAGCGATAAGACCGGCAGCCTGTTCACCGTCGATGTGGAGAACGCCGAGCTAAAGTTCGTCGATAAGGACGAGTGGTCTCAGATGGAATCATACTGCTGGTCGCCGGACAGCCGATGGCTTGCTTATTCGAAGCGCATGGCCAACCGCAATAGCTCAATTATGATTTACGACACAAAAGAAGCTAAGACCCGGCAGGTCACCGGTGACTACTATGATGACACGCTGCCGGTCTTCGACGTCGAAGGAAAGCACCTTTTCTTCTGCTCCGACCGGGCATTTACGCCTGTCTATGGCGACATGGACGCGACCTGGATTTACGCCAACTCCGGCCAAGTCTATGCGGCTACGTTGCGAAAAGACCTGGGCTCGCCGATCGCGCCGCGCAGCGACGAAG
>JAFNGF010000239.1 GCA_017885385.1 Planctomycetota bacterium | reverse complement strand
GTAAGGTCCACGTCGCTCGGCTTTTCGGGCAGGGGGCAAGGTTATCATACGAATATCTTGAGAGCCGGCACCTGCCGGTCGGCGGCTTTCGGTGGTACTGCTGGCAAAATCTTGTCCGCCTGCGGATATGGCGATGGCTTTCCAGCCTGACCCGCAGGGATTTTGATGCACTAACGCTGATAAAAAAGGTGGGCGAAAAAAGAGGCATTGAGCTTGAGCCGGAGCTGTGGAACCATCTGGCATGGCTGTGGTACGAACCGCTGAGGAAAATCGCCAAAGCTGAGCCGAATATCGCCCAGACTCTAACTACGCTTAAACAATCGGGACTTAAGCTCGGCATAGTTTCAAACACCTTTGTCAATCGCTATTGTCTGGACAAACACTTGGAGCAGCTGGGCATATTGGAGTTCTTCAGCGTTAGGGTTTACTCGTGCGAATTTGATTTTCGTAAGCCCGACCCGCGAATCTTCGAAGTCGCTGCGGAGAGGATCGGCGAGGCGTTCGAGAACATACTATTTGTAGGCGACCACATAAAAAACGATGTTGAAGCGGCAACGACAATTGGCATGCAGGCGGCCCTCATAGCTAAATCGGCCAGCATCGCGCAGAAAACTCCGAAAGGGGCCTGGAGAATAAATCGGCTCGCCGAGCTGCCGAGTCTTATCGGAAAGATTAACGCCGCCTCCTTATGAGAACGAGCCCATTTTGTGCCCTGTGCCAACGGTATACAATCTCTTTTTCGGCTTCGTATTAATGTGGGAGGCGACAACTTTTCCGACAAAGATTATGTGGTCACCGGCGGGTTTCTGCCATTCCAGCGAGCACTCGAAATTCGCAACGGCATCGGCAAGCAGTACCGAATCAACCTTTTTGGCCGGCACGGCTCTGCAGTCGAAATCGGCAAACTTGTCGGTGTCCCTGCCGGACTTTGAGCCAAAGAAGAGTGCCGCGTCAGCCATCTCGGCAGATGGAAACGCTATGGTAAAGCATTTTGAGTGCCTGATGGTTTTGATTGAATAGTGGGTTTTGGCAACTGCAATTGCCATCATCGGCGGGTCGCCGGATGCTATCATCGTCCAGCCCAGAGTGACCGGATTGGCCTTACCCTCTTTATCTTTGGCTATAGCTATTACTACCTGTTCAGGATACTTGGTTTTGATAGCCTGTTCGTATTTGACCAGTTTTTGCATTGACTTTTGCTCCTATTTATTGGACGGCTCACAAATGTTCGAGCGTTTCTTGCACGTCCTTGACGAGCGAATTATATGCAGCCCTAATTTGCTTGACCAGCGGAATCATTCTGGTTTTATCCAGGTCGAAGGAGTAGGCGTGGCTAAAAAAATGCCGAAAGCCTAAATACCTTCCGAGATGCTTGGCCGTGGACTCAGAGATTAGTCCCTCGCAAACGCAGGTCTGAAGTAAGTCTTTGTGCCACGATGAACTCTGGGGAATTGCAAGGTCCTTTGAAATCAGTAATTGCTTGAGAACGTTCTCAACGCCATTGTAGAAACTGTGAATCAAAGTCGCCACACCGGCCAGTTCCAGCGATGAAAGACTGGGCACTGAATCTGCATCAGGCAGTTCGCTCAAAGCGCGTTCGATGTTCTCAAATTCAGCCTGAATTCTCTCGCGTATGTCAGCCATAGAGAGCAACTGCCTCCCGTTTGACCAGGACATTAAACTTCGTATTCTGTGAGAGGTCTATCAGGTCTACCGGCTTTGATAGCGCCAGGATCAGCTCACCGTAGAAATCAAAGAACTGTTCGGGACGAATGCCCTGCACCGCTAAATCAATATCGGCGGATTCTTTCTGACTGTCCGCAGCCGAGCCAAAGAGAAAGACCTTCTCGACCCGAAATCGGCGGGCAAGCTGTACAATTGCAGCTTTATCCTGTTCTGAAATCATAGATACATTATAGTAGGCGATTGCAAATGTGTCAAAAGACAGAATGCGCAACAGAACGGGGCTGGTTTTGGAGCGAATCAAATGAGCACGATCGGTTTTGTCGGCGCCGGCAACATGGCTGAAGCCCTGGTAAAGGGCATAATCGCCGCGAATATTTACGCCCGTCACCAGGTGCTGGTCAGCGACATCAGGCCGGAGCGGGTCATCTTTGTCGCCAACAAGTACGGACTTGTCGTGGCTCGAACCAATGCTGAGATAGCAGAGCGGGCTGAGACAATCGTCTTGAGCGTCAAGCCTCAAAATATGGATGAGGCGCTGCAAAGTATCAAAGACGCCGTCAAGAAAGAAAATCTTGTCATATCCATCGCCGCCGGTATCCGGACCGCCCGCATTTCCGCCGTGCTGGGCGATATTCCTATAGTCCGCGCAATGCCCAACACACCTGCCTTGATCGGCCAAGGAGCCTGCGCACTATTTGCTAACGATAAGGCAAAACCGATGCTGCAAAGAGCAAAATCCATCTTTTCGGCTGTCGGCAAAACTGTTGTTGTCGATGATGAAGATTTAATAGACGCCGTCACCGCGGTCAGCGGCAGCG
>JAFNGF010000238.1 GCA_017885385.1 Planctomycetota bacterium | reverse complement strand
CAAATGCTGTTGCGACACAGCCTGCCAATCGAGGGGGCAAAAAGCTCAGCGCCTCCGCCGAGCCTACTCCGCCGAAGTCCCGATGAATCGGGGCTCTCGCGAAGGCGGAAAGATACAAACAGCAATCGAGTCCTGACCGCCTTGACGGACCTGACCCCGACCGAGTCGGGGCTCTACAAGCCAGGAAGCGCCTCCGCCGAGCCTACTCCGCCGAAGTCCCGATGAATCGGGGCTCTCGCGAAGGCGGATTGAAGCCTCATCCCGATAAATCGGGGTTTGATTGTGCCAGCCGCCCCGATGAATCGGGGTCTGATTGTGCCAGAAAGGATTAACGCGCACCCCAATTCCGCAAATCCCGATAAATCGGGATACCCTACTATCAGGGGAGAAACGTGACAATCGAATCCCGACTTGTCGGGAGACGTATGACGGCTTATTAACCCCCGGCACTGCCGGGGGTACCCTGCCCGAGAGGGCAGGGCTAACACCGCTATTCAGCCAGTGAATTGTCCTTCAGCCAGTCTTCCGCCAGCAATGCAAAATCAACACCATCGACCTGGCAGTCCCTATTGAGATCCCCTACCAAGGGTTGATAGTTCGGCAGTGACCTGGCTGCTTCACAACTGTCGTTATACACGTCGATCGTGATTGTGTCCGAGCTGGTGTATTCACCGTCAAAGGCCTCCAACTTCAAGACATACCGGCCGACGGCTGTCAGGGTAATACTCGTATCCTCGGCATTCCCGAAAATCGGGATGGCAGCGGTCCCTGCATTGGGCTCACTAGCCACCGTCCACTGCACAGTATAAGGAATGAGCGCACCATCATCAGTGACGGTCGCGTCCAGATTCCGGGTCCTGACACCCTCTTTCAGCCAGGTCGCTACATCCGCGCCGGCGTCCACTATGGGACGCANNGACCAAAAGGGAAGTGAGGTTTTGCCGACTGATAATCTTCGGGGTCTTAGCCGAGCCAATATCGGCACTCGTGCCGAAGTATACATCAACCGTTACCGGCGTACCGGGCTGACATGGGTCAGGCAGTACCCATCTCAACTCTACATTGCCGGCGCCGGTAAGGGCGTCGTCCCTTGGATAGGGATTAAGAGGATGAAGACCCCTTAACACAATCCTGCCCGGTGTTTCATTGGGATCCATAACTACCTTACCTACCCCCCTATAGGCCTTAATAATGCCATCACCAATAGCTGCGTTGACGTAGTCTCGGTTTTGTAGCGTATTCGGAAGTGTCATAGTACCGCCCCGGAAATCTATGCTGGCCGTGCCGTTACGAAGACTCAGACTCAAGGGGCTTTCATAAAGGTTGATGGCACCACCGTCCAGGGTGACAGAACCGGAACCCCCGTTTTCGCCTAAGCCAAAAACCTGGTGGTTGACGTTAAGAATACCGTCTTTATCCACAGTTAGAATGCCTTCCCCCATAAAACCTACAAAGACACGGGCCTCGCAATTCACGACACCACCTTCAATTGTAAAACGGCCGGCATTCTCACCGCTGCTGACAGCAGGATACCCCATGATGGACCAATCATAAACCGTCAAACTTCCTCCATCAACCACCTTCAAGTAGCCAGCCTGCCCATCACCGACGGCGATATTAATGGCTTCGGCGCCCGCAACATCGAGTATACACTCGTTTGTTGAATTGAACTTAGCCTTATCCTTCGCCGTGGGCACCGCGTTCGTCCAATTAGCAGGATCGTTCCATTTACCGCCATTCGGGCCGGTCCATGATATGTCGGCAGCATGAAGTGTGCCGACCAAACACAAGACAATACCTGCACACAACACAATTTGGGTTCTCATGATACATCCTCCGATAAAAAAAGCTGCAATGACAACGACTGTGCTTTGGCCACACACCAAAACATCAGGGTCTTCACGGAATCTCGGAATTCGAATTCGACTCTCCAGGACACATATAGCTGCCGCCTGAATACTGTGCCCACACAGAATATCCTGTGAAAGACATGCTCCTCACGCTGAACATCAGCTTGTTTATATCAAACCGACTGCCTTGTTGTCAACAAAAACTTGTAAACCCTTTATATTTCGAAGGTTGCCCACGCCGAGCGCAGCGACGGCGTTTGATTGTGCCAGAAAGGATTAACGCCCCGCTACATTCCGGAAATGGTATGCAGAGGCTGCGATACCCTACCCATTTTCCCCGTGAACGGCTTTTTGACGCAATCGCGCTGAAATTCGAGCAATGGGACTACCGACTGCGCTTGCGATATTTCGCTATGGCCGTTGCCAAATGAGGTTAGCCAACCACCTGCGAAGCCATGCACCGGCGTATGAGGGATAAGACGTGCTGACATTGATAGGCTGCAAGAAATGATCCGCGCGAATCCGTCACGCTATCGTTGCCCTGTCGCCCATAAGCAGCTCCACGAGGCTATAGATAGCAAAACCGAATACCGCCCCCAGGACAGAATATCCGCCCACGGAGGACCACCGCCCGCTGAGGGCTTTTAGCGCCTCCGGGATTCTATCAATTAAATTCTCCCCTTGTCCCGTCAGACTGGTGGTGATAGCTCGAAAAGTCGCTGCTGCAATCTCCGGAAACACCGCTGCAACAACGACGGTAAGACCAGCCAGTGTGATGCAGGCCGCGAGAGTGAGCCGTTCCTGCAAGACTACACGGGCGAGAATTCTCTGCTCTTGCGCCTCTCTGACCTGCATCAGGACCATCGCCGTAAAACCGGCGGGCACTGGTTCGGAATGTCTCCGCAATACCTGCGACAACATTCGATCAAATTTATCCGCCCCCGCTCCTGTCTTCCGCCAGAAAGACGCCGGGGCAGCGGATTTATCTTCGTTCAATCTATCTGGTGACATCGCTAGCCTCCCCAAAGGCTCTTCCTAACATCTGCTTCAGTCGCTCGCGTCCTCTGAATAGATAGGTCTTAACAGTGTTTTCTTTTGCTTGCATTATCTTGGCGATATCGGCAATACTCTTTTCTTCACGATAGTATAACACAACAGCCATCGCCCAGAGTCTTGGCAGCCGATCGACAGCTTGCCAGACGATTTCTTGCTGCTCTTCCGCCTGTAGTGCGGCTGCCGGTCCTTGTTCTTTATTACTGGGGATTTCTTCGTCCGGCTCGACCTCAAGCTGCCACTGTCTTCTATTCTTTCGCAGGTAATTCACTGCCTGCCGATATGCGATACTCCAAAGCCAGGTGCTCAGCTCGGCCCGTCCGCCGTATCGCCTCAACGCTTTGTAAGCCGCCAGAAACGTTTCGCTTGCTGCATCTTCAGCCTCGTCTTCTCTCAGGCCCAGCCTCCGGCAGCACAGAAACACAAGCTCTTTGTATTTGTCAATGAACTGGGCAAAAGCGTTATGGTCACCGCTACGCAGAAGACTTAGCCAGTCAGCCTCTTGCTGCCATAACTCTTTTGCCAAAGAATTCCCTTTCTATCTCTTAGTCGCGGGCAGGATTTAAGAAGTTTCAAAGATTTTTTGATACGTGTTTAGCCAACCTGGGACAGTCCCATCCCCAAGCCCTGCCCCAGCACAGGCAGGTGCGGTGCTTGAGGCCGCCACACGTGCCGTATCACTCACATCGGGTGGCATCCTCAATCCGCCCCCGCGTCTTCTTGTCGAAGACAATGGCGCCAGCCATCCCTTGCGGGAGAGCGGGGGCGGATTGGGGATGGTATTTCCCCTTGCTAAAAACGCACTTTTTTTTGAAACCTATTATACAGAACCAGCGACATACCCACAAAAGGCAAAAATCCCAGAAACAACAACGACATTGGCCGGATTAAGGTAGATAGGAAAATGGGCAAAAACTGCTATTTGAGACCAGCTTGGACGCATAACGGTTCTGTAAGAGCAGACCTACCTGTGCTAGTATTGCCAAAGACGAACAAAAAAAGGCTTGTCACAGCGGTGTATCCAGGCCAGCTGTGTTGCGTGGGCGAGGTATATCTTAAAACTCGCGACGGTCTGGTGCGGATCAGATAATCTGCGGCGTGGGCACAAAACTGCAATAAAGAATATGAACGAAGGGCCAGAACTATGAAACAGTCAAAAATGACCCGGCTTTTTAGCGTTCTGGCAGTATCTACCGGGCTTGCGTTTTTTGTGCTTCCCAGTGCTGCTGCCGAGCCTGAGCTGATACCAAGAGAAGTCCTCTTTGGCAATCCGGTAAAAACAAATCCCCTAATCTCCCCGGATGGAAAGATGATGGCTTATCTTGCTCCGGTCAAAAATGTGCTTAACGTATGGGTGAAAACCATCGGCAAAGAAGACGACAGGGTTGTGACAAAGGATGAGGATCGAGGAATACGCCGATACTTCTGGGCAGGCGACAGTAAACACATCATGTATCTACAGGATGTAGGGGGAAACGAAAACTGGCGGCTTTACGGCGTGAACCTTGAAACAGATCAAATTCGTGATTTGACACCATACGAGGATGTTCAGGTACAGATTGTAGCGAGTGACAAACACTTCCCCAACGAGCTGCTAATCGGCATGAATAAAGACAACCCAAAGCTGCACGATGTCTACCATCTTGACCTGAACACCTCGGAACTGAAGAAAGTCGCCGAAAATCCCGGCAATGTCATTTCCTGGTTGGCAAACGCCGACTTCAAAATCTGTGCGGCGATGGGCGCAACAGCTGGAGGCGGCTTTGACCTGCTCGTGCGCGAAAATGTTCAGGCCGATTGGAAAAAGGTGCTCGCCTGGGACTCAGAGGACAGCATGACGAGCCAGGTGGTGGGTTTCACCAAGGACAGCAAGAGCCTGTACCTGATCGATTCGCGCAACGTCAGCACCGGCCGGCTGGTCACGATGGAAATAGCAACCGGCAATATCAAAGTCATCGCTGAAGACCCGCAGTACGACGCCAGCAATGTAATGATTCATCCGGATTCGTACCAGGCGCAGGCCGTCGCATTCACCAAAGCGCGAACCGAGTGGACTGTCTTAGATGAATCCATCAAAGGCGACTTCGAGGCCATCTCCAAGCTCGTCCACGGCGACTTCTTTGTCTATGATCGCGATAACGCCGATGCGACCTGGCTGGTCGGCTTTACCAGAGATAACGGCCCTGTATCTTTCTATGCCTACGATAGGAAGGACAAGAAAGGCAAGTTTCTGTTCGACCACATGCCAGACTTGAGAAAATACCAGTTATCGTCCATGGGGCCGGTTCATTTCCGCGCACGAGACGGGCTCACCATTCACGGCTACGTTACTTTTCCAGTATGGAAAGAAAAGAAGAATCTGCCGATGGTTCTGCTGGTTCACGGCGGACCATGGGGACGGGATACGTGGGGCTACGACCCTGAAGTGCAATGGCTTACCAACCGGGGTTACGCGTGCTTGCAGGTCAACTTCCGCAGCTCAACAGGCTACGGCAAGACATTTGTCAATGCCGGCGATAAAGAATGGGCGGGCAAAATGCACGATGATCTGGTCGATGCAGCTCACTGGGCCGTGCAGCAGGGCTACGCCGACCCGAACAAAGTCGCCATCTTTGGCGGCTCGTACGGAGGTTACGCCGCTCTAGTTGGCGCGACCTTTACGCCCGATGTTTTCTGCTGCGCAGTCGACATTGTCGGGCCGAGCAATCTGGTCACGCTGATTAAATCCATTCCGCCCTACTGGACGCCGCTTCTTGCCACGTTTTACAAACGCGTAGGCAATCCCGACACTGAAGAAGAGTTCCTGAAGTCCAGATCGCCCTTATTCAAGGTCGACCAGATCAAAATCCCCATCCTGATCGGACAAGGAGCTAACGACCCGCGTGTCAAGCAGGCCGAATCCGAGCAGATTGTAGAGGCGATGAAGAAAAAAGGCCTTGCTTATGAATATATGGTCTTTGCGGATGAGGGGCATGGATTTGCCAAGCCGGAAAATCGTCTGAAGTTTTTCGCCGCAGCGGAAAAATTCCTGGCAAAGCACTTGGGCGGCCGCTATGAAGAGGCAGTTAACAATTAGTTAGGAGGCACAAAAATGGCAAAGAATTGTCGGAAAATCTTAGCTGTTGTCTGTCTGTACTCATTGTTGACGGTCGGTGGATGCTACTTGCCGATAGCCAAATATGAAAGAACGGTCGAGCTATCATCTCCATTGGCGGAAGGTTCTTTATTTGCAACAGAGACCCACAACGGCTCAATCACCGTTAACGGCGCCGGCGTAACCGACTGCAGCCTGACAGCCACGATTGTTACCCGCGCAGTAACCGAAGAAGAAGCGCAAAAATTGGCGGAACGGACCAAGATAACCCTTGAACCTTCGCCCGGCAGGCTGACCGCCAAAATTGAAAAGCCCATACTGGTGTCCAATCAATCTATCGCCGTTAATCTCGATGTGACGGTTCCAAACCGCACCAACCTGGAGTCTTCCACCCACAATGGAGCCATTAAGGTTACAAACATCACAGGCCAGGTCGGCGGCGCAACACACAATGGCAGTGTGACAGCTACACAAGTCTCGGGCACCGCTAAGCTTCAAACACACAATGGCTCAATCCGGTGTGACGACATATCGGGCGATGCGCAGTTAAAGACACACAACGGAAGCGTGAAAGTGCGTTATTCTCAAGCGGCTCCACCTGCTTGCGATATATCCATCGTCACCTACAACGGTCAAATCGAATTTGCCGGTCCGGCAAATCTCTCGGCGGCAGTTGAAGCCTCGACCCACAACGGCTCCATAAGAACCGAGCTGCCCGTAATGGTCGTCGGAAACGTAAGCAAAAGGAGCATTTCCGGGACAATCGGCGCCGGTCAGGGCAAAGTGCACCTTGAGACCCACAACGGTTCAATAACTATAAGGTAGCCAATAACACAAACGCTGACTCGAAAGGGCGAAAAATGAAAATCTACTGTCTGAAAAGGTGGGCTCTAAGCTCTTGCGTCTGCTCGCTGATGGTGATTGGCAGCTGCGGCATTCAAATAGGCGGTTGGCCACAGGCCAAATACGAACGGACGGTTCAACAGCAAGCTCCCCTCGCTGCGGGCTCAACGCTCGTCGCCGAAACCACAGCCGGCTCTATCACCGTGGCCGGCGCCGACGTGACCGACTGCAATGTAGTAGCCACGATTTCTGCCAGAGCACCAACCGAAGAAGAAGCCCAGCAAATAGCTGAGCAAGTCAAAGTAAAGCTGGAATCAGTCGGCCAAACGTTGACGGTTAGGGCGGAAAAACCTCATCTGAAAAACAACCGTTCGGTGAGCGTGAGCTTCAAAATAACCGTGCCAAAACAAACCAGCGCCGACTGCACAAGCTCGTATGGCTCAATCGAACTAGCCAACCTCGACGGCAGCGCCAAGGGCAAAACCAGCAGCGGCTCGATCAACGTCACGAATATTCGAGGCTCTGCAGAATTAGGCACGTCCTACGGTTCGGTAACTTGCACGAATATCGCCGGCGACAGCATTAAACTAAAAAGCAGCAGCGGCTCACTCACAGCAGAAAACATTAAAGGTCCAATCCTGCTGGAGACCTCTTATGGCTCCATCACATGCAAGGACATCTCAGACGGAGATATCAAGCTCAAAAGCAGCAGCGGCAAAATAACACTATCAAGAGCATCGTTCGGCGATTGCGATGCGCACACATCATACGGTTCGGTCATCTGCGATGAGCTAAAAGGCGATTCAATTAGGCTACATTCTGACAGCGGCAGCATCAACGTCACAACGGCTTCCGCCGGTACCATCGGTGTGTCTACATCTTATGGACGCATCAATTGCCAGGAGATTACAACCAGTGACCTCACTGCCAAGTCCGGCAGCGGGAATATCCAAATCGCCTGCTCACAGTCAGCTCCGCCTGAGATGACCGCTGAGGTTGGGACCTCATACGGAAGTATAGATTTTGCGGCGGCACCCAATTTCTCCGGCCAGGTCGACCTTAAAACAAGCTACGGCTCGATAAAGACAGACCTGCCGATCACCGTAGCCGGCGAAATCTCCAAGAAACATATACAAGGAAAAATCGGCCAGAGCCGCGACCGTGAGGGAGCGGGCCGTCTTCACTTGGAAACCAGCAGCGGCTCAATAAGAATAAAATGATAGTAGAAAGAATTATTCCAGATTAATGCAATCAACATCGAAAGGAGAAAAAATGTCACCGAATGAAGCCCTGGGAATATCGCTAATGCTGGTCGCGTTGGCAGTACCCGTGATTGTCATCGGCATCGTTTACTATCTCAAGATAAGGCTCGAGCACAAACAGATCATGGCGGCCATCGAAAAAGGCACACCCCTGTCGGAACTAAGACCTCCTAAGCCCAAACCAGCAGGTCCAGCATGGATAAGGTATTTCGCCGGCGGAATTGGAATGGTCACTATCGCCCTTGCCTTACTTATTATGCCGAAGGGATGGTCTGTAGAAATCTTGATAGCCATTCTCTGTGGTGTAGGTGTTGCCCGGCTAATTAGAGGCCTTCTGTACAGAAAATACCAGCTGCAAAACTTGGCTACTACCAAAGATGGCACGGTCGAAAACAAAGACACAACCGGAATTGCTTGATCAATGAAGCCAAGATTGATGACGGTGCTTTGCGGGTCCATTCTGGCCACGGCAGCGTATGCGGGCCAGAAATCGGGGGATGTTCTTATACCCCAAATTGAGGGTACCTGGTGGCAAGTGGCAGACAATCCGATGGACCACAAGTACGCCGCCGATAGGCAGGAGCCGGTCGACTTTGCCATCTGGCAGGCGGCAGACGGCACCTGGCAGCTCTGGTCTTGCATCCGCAACACAACCGCGGGCGGCGAAAACGGCAAGACCCGATTCTTTTACCGCTGGCAAGGCAAAGAGCTGGCCGATGCCGACTGGCAGCCGATGGGCATTGCTATGGAGGCCGACCCTTCACTGGGCGAAACCCCAGGCGGGCTGCAAGCCCCACACGTGATAAAGGCCGGTAACATCTATCACCTATTCTATGGCGATTGGGCCAAAATCTGCCATGCGACAAGCAAGGATGGCAGGGATTTTACACGCGTTGTTCAAGCCAACGGCAAGACCGGTATGTTCACCGAGGGCCCCGGCAACAACACGCGGGATGTGATGTTGTTGGAGCATGACGGCCTCTGGTATGCCTATTATACCGCTTACCCCAACCGGCGGGGCATGGTTTACGTCCGCACGACAAACGATTTCAGAAACTGGAGCCAATCGAAGGTGGTCTCCTTCGGAGGTCAGGCCGGCACAGGCCCAGGCTCCTCGGAGTGTCCCCACGTCGTAAAACTGGGGCCCGAAGAATTCTACCTGTTCAAAACACAGACATACGGCCAGCCCAAGGCTGGTGGTATCCGAGAGAGAGGTCCGCCCCAGAGCAGCGTTTACTACTCCAAAAATCCCACGATGTTCGGAATCAATCAAGACGACCGCTATTTCCTATGCACTTTGCCGGTCGCGGCGCCGGAGATCATTTTCTACAAAGGCGGGTACTACATCGCCGCACTTAACCAGGGCGCTCTGGACGGCGTCCGCATCGCAAGACTAAAGTGGGTCAAGTAAATCCGCCGTCCGTCCGGCGGATAAATTGGCAGTTGAAAATTGACAGTTGGGTAAGCTACAATTGCAGCGTGACTGAAAGGATAAAAACAAGAACCGTCGACATCGGGCCGGTGAGAATCGGCTCCGGCGCCCCTATTGTCATCCAGTCGATGACGAAGGTGCCCACTGTCGACGTTGCCCGATGCGTTAGACAGATCAATCAGCTTGTCCAAGCCGGCTGCCGGCTGGTTAGAATCGCCGTCCCAACACAGGCCGATACGGCTGCCTTTGCCAAAATTGTCCAGAAAGTAAACGTCCCTTTAATTGCCGATGTTCATTTTAGCCCGCAACGTGCCATCGAAGCAATAGAAGCCGGCGCTGCCAAGATCAGACTGAATCCGGGCAACATAAAAGACAAAAGAAGTATCCATCGAATAATAGACGCTGCCAAAATGCACCATACGGCCATCCGCATCGGCGTCAACGAAGCAAGCATCCGAAACCTCAAGAAACAGCCCGTGCCGTTTGAGAGACGCACTGCTTTGATGCTGGAGGAGATGAGAAAATATGTGCGGCTTTTTGAGAATCGTAAATTCGATCAGCTGGTTCTAAGCGCAAAAAGCAGCGACGCTCAACGCACCATCGAAATCAACCGCCGCATCGCAAGGACTTTCGACTACCCGATCCATCTGGGGCTTACTCACGCAGGCCTGCCCGATGACGCTCAAATACCATCCGCCGTCACCTTGGGCGCGCTGCTGGCAGAAGGTATCGGCGACACCATCAGAGTAAGCGCCGCGGGTAACCCGCTCGCAGAAACGAAAATCGCCAGGCAAATCCTAACGACGCTTGGCCTATACGAGCGTACCGAGCCGGAGGTGATAGTCTGCCCGACTTGCGCCCGCGCGCAAATGGATGTAGTCAAGCTGGCACGCCGGGTCAAAAAAGCCCTTGCCGGAATCAGTAAGCCCTTGCGCGTGGCCGTAATGGGCTGCATCGTCAACGGCCCCGGAGAAGCCGCCGACGCAGACCTTGCCGTTTGCGCCGCAAAAAATAAGGCATTCTTCTACCGCAATGGCCGAAAGATCTGTGTAGTCCCGGAAAACCAAATCATCCCGACATTGCTGAGGCATTTAACCAATTAGCAAGCTGTTTCGGAAATTCTGGATCGTTATCATTTTCGGCGTCGCTTTTGCTTACATTGAGGCGGCGGTTGTTGTCTACCTGCGGACCATTTTTCATCCCAACGGCTTCAGCTTCCCTTTGATAAGTTTTGGCCTGACGCCGCCGGCCAAACAGCTGCTGGTCATTGAGATCGGCAGAGAAGCCGCGACTCTGGTCTTAATTTCCACCGGTGCCTGGCTGTTTGGAAAAGGCATCCAGCCACGGTGCGCCTATTTTCTGACCATCTTTGCGACCTGGGACATCTTCTACTACGTCTGGCTCAAGGCCCTCATCGATTGGCCCAGCTCGATTATGGAGTGGGATGTGCTATTTCTAATACCCACCGTCTGGGCAGGCCCCGTCCTTGCCCCGGTGCTTGTCTCGATTATACTGCTTGGATTTGCCATAATAATGCTCTACAGAGACTCTCAGGCTCGACCGCTCAAGATGACTATGAGGGACGGGGTGGGCTTGCTGTTTGCCGCCTTCGTTGTGGCTGTTTCCTTTTGTATCGCGGGGCTGTCGGCCGGTAAGCCTGATTTTCGCTCGCACTTCTATTGGCCGCTATTCGCCTGCGGTAACTTAGGTGCAATCGCCGTCTTGCTCAAATGTCTCGTACAATCCAAGTGAGACAAACGGGGTCCGAAAGCACGTGCATCTGGTCCGGTTTCGGATACTTAGCTTCTATTTCTCTCTGCCGTACCCGCAGCAGCCGGTCTTCTGCCTGATGTTCGCCGGTCGCTTTCGCCGCTATCTTGAGCAAAGCTCTCGAATTTGCCGAAAATCATTTTTCCAGCCGATGTCTGAAGCGAGCTGGTTACGCTCAGCACCACTTCGCGTCCGATCTTGTTGCGGGCGCCTTCAACAACGACCATCGTCCCGTCGTCCAGATAACCGATGCCCTGCTCCGCCTCTTCGCCCAGCCTTATGATTTTGACCTCCATCGTCTCACCAGGCAGAGCGACGACCTTCAAAGAATTAGCCAGGTCGTTGATATTGACCACATCGACGCCGCGTACCTGCGCAACCTTGCTAAGGTTATAGTCGGTCGTTGCAAGCCGGCCGTTGCAGCTCTTGGTGAACAGCAACAATTTCTGATCAACACCTTTGGCCTCCTCAATCTCCGGGACTGTCGTGTCATCAATTTCGACTCCGATAACGGGATTCGCCTGCATTTTGTTCAGCACGTCGAGTCCCCGCCTGCCGCGATTACGCTTGAGCTTGTCAGCCGAATCGGCTATAAGCTGCAGCTCATTAAGAACGAAGCGCGGGAGCACCACCGGGGAGTCGAACAGCTTGCTCTGACACAGATCTGCAATTCGCCCATCTACGATTGCCGAGGTATCCAGCACCAGCGGCCTGGCGCCCTTGGTCTGTTTGGCAAACTCAACATAGGGAATAACGAAACGCACGTCATCTTTGGTCCGCATCACAATACTGGTGGTAAGATAACATATACAAATTCCGAGCATCCATTTGATTGCTGCAACCGCCTCGGGAGTTATCTTATTTACGCGGACGCCGTCCGCAGTTATCTCCGTGCCGTAGGTATCACTTATCATATTTACCACAGGCGAGAGCGCCACACTGATAAGCAACCCGACCAGCACTGCGAAAAAGACTCCTGCCAAAGCGGTGAGCTTGCCCTTGGGCGTCAGGACGTCCAGCAGGAAAACAAAGATCGACATCCCGAGGCCGCTCCAGACAACCGCCCAAAAATTGATGGAGTCTGCCTTTCCTGAGATCGGCTCAGAGCTGACACTGACAAACAGGATCCCCACCACCACGGTCAAGAAAATGAGTCTGAAAATCCATAATAACATGCTATTAGCCTCCAAATTATGACAGAATTATGCTATTTGTAACCGGCACGATTATATCCGGCCGTCACAACGGCATCAATAAATACATTATCCGGCACCCCACTTATGCTTTTATCGGCTTTATCTGGAGTTTGTCTAAAATCTTTTGCCATGCCGGCGTGCCGTAAGCAATGCGAGCCTGGCACAAAGCGATAAAAAAATGGGGCCTGTACCGCTCAATTGGGTATAAGCCCCAAAATTGGACAAACTCAATAGAACCCCGCAACAAGTTGCGGGGCTAAATATTTAGCCCCCAAATTTATTTGGGGGTTTTCCTTGCAGCGATTAGCGTCTCTTACGAGCACCCAGCAGAGCCAATCCGCCAAGCCCCAATAGGAGCATAGTTGCCGGCTCCGGAATGACAGCGGCAGCCCCGATGGTGTAGTAGTTTTTGTTCGAAGGCTGCCCACCGAACACGTAGGTTCCCGCGGGCAGTTGTGCTGCGTACACACTCATCGGACGGTCCGTAGTGGCGTTCTCGTGGATGAACACATCCAAACCGGTGTCCTGGAACGTTCCCTTCGCGGCGAAGGCAGCTACTACTGCGTCAACCGCATCCTGCGGCGATAGGATTGCGCCGCCCCCGTTCCATTCGGCCGGTATGCGGTCGTCGACCGTGACCGCCACCGTGCAGGCCTGCGAAATGGTCACCGCATAGGTGACGTCAGTCTCGCTGGTGGCCTTGTCGGTGTTGAACATGGGAACGTACTCCGCGCCGATCAACTGTGCGGGCGTAAGGGCCCACGGATAGTTGCGATCCGAGAAGACGAAGTTCCCGTCCTTTAGACCGCCGGCCTGCATGGGCACCGGCGCCGTATTGCCGGTAAACGCGCCATTGATCGGTGATCCGTCGGTTCTCGTGCCCGATTGGCCGTTTGATCGAACTACTCCGCTGATGAGCGACGCTGATGCAACGCTAGCAAACAAACTCAACGTTAGAATTAGCACTAACAGTTTCTTCATTATCCCACTCCTCCAAAACAACAGTTGCGTGCCAGTGCTTTCGATACTGAACACTCACTTGTCAAATATCCCTCACAGGTGTCTACGATCACTGCTGCAAAATATCAACACCAAACATCAAAGGGGGGCCCGTACCAATAGCGTGGTGACGGACCCCCAATTCTACAAAAAATCAAACCTGACGGCAGGATTAGCTTCTCTTGCGACCAAGCAGAGCCAATCCGCCCAGACCCAGCAGAGCAATCGTTGCCGGCTCTGGCACCATAACTGGTGAGCCACCAGCCGCAACATCGCCCAATAGAATACGGGTGCCGTTCATCAGGACCTCGTGAATCTCAAGAGATGCACCACCGCCGCCCTCAAGATGACGAGCTCTGAGGGAATACCAGCCTTCTTTGGCGACCTCAAAGATAAAATCGGTGGGGGCTCCGGTGCCTTTCCACTCGGTGCTCCTGCCGATCTCCACGCCGCCGACCTGTAGGATTGTGCCGTCGTCGTCGTTGACGCCGAATATGTGCAGACCCTTGGTCAGCTTAACGCAAGCAAGCACTTCGGTTGCGAAGTTGTTGTCGTCATCGCCAGCAGCAGGGTCAGCAGTCGGATACTGGAACGGGTCGATACCAGGGAAGCTCCGGTTATTACCGAATGTCCCATCACCGGTATCGCTCAGGTTGACAACCGGATCAACTCGCTTGCCTTGCTCGGTGCCGGGAATCGGCATACCTTTGCCCGTGCACATAGGCCCGGTGCAGCCGAAGTCCAGTATTTTGTCCATCTCAGCTCTGCCCCAACCATCGTTGAACTGAGACTTAATCGTCCGAATGGAGAAGCCGGCTATTTTGGTGCAAGGCTCGGCTGTCGCCGCAGCCTCCGGAACCTTCGTGAACGTCAGCGTCCCAACGAGGGCCGGCTTGGTGTCGTACTTCACATCATAGACCTTAGCCTGTGCCAGGTGGTTGTTGTCGTGCGAGGTGACTGCAACACCAGCCAGAACCGTATTCGGCAGATTGAAGGCCAGTTGAATACCAACCGACTGCAAGCCGGCGCCTAGACCCCAGTCAACCAGACCTTCGACCCAGGGTAGGCCGCCAACAGTAACTCGCTGGATAGCAATAGCCTTGGGCCCCGCTGAGCCGGCAGGCTTCCAGAGATCTATCCCACTGCTGCCTCCGTTGGTGGTCGGGCGATACTGCAACCCGCCGAAGTCATTGGCGTAGTTAGCGCCCTTGCGCCCGGCTTCCGAGTAGTGTATGGAGCCAGCCGCGTCGGTCGCTCTCAGCATAGTCTCGACCTTTGCCCAGTCATTGGATGCGGCCACCCAGTCATAGCTGGCAGTGACGCGGACGTCGCCGGTCATCGTGCGATACGCAAATTGGAAATGATCCGCGCTATCCCAAATGTCGGAGCCACCGGCCGTGAAAAGGTACTGCTGAGCCAGGTGGTCGGTCTTCCAGACAAAGCCCTGGTCTACGACACTGCCAATACCTAGGGGATTTCCGGCAGTTCCGATATCTTTGTTGTTCTCGAAAGGCCCGACAGCGGCTAAGCTCGCTGTAGCCAGGAGCAGAACAAGCGGAATCAAAACAAACAGTTTCTTAGACATAATACTCCTCCTCAATTTTTGTCACATACATGCTTTGGCTACGAGCCAAAACCTCTGTTGCTTTCGACAGGCATCTTTTGTCTTCACCGATAGCCTATCTCAAACAACGTTGTACAAACAAGCATCAAAAATGTCTTCACCATTTCCTGTGCTTGTATGTCACTGAGTCCTTGAGGAATTCGCTTTCAACTATCAACTCGACGCTTTTCTGCGCCACAGCAAAAGCATTCCACCGAGGCCCAGCCCCGACAAGTCGGGGTCGCCAGCTCAGGCATCATCACCTGGATATTCTGCGCCAGCAGGGCTTTGCAATCGTCGGCGATGAAAGAAGAGGTCTACTTACTAATAACACCCTTCCTCTATCCTTTTGTTCCTTCTCTTGCTGGCAAAACTAAAATCTTGGCTTTGAACACACGCCAAAACGCCCGCACCTAGACATACCCTCAACCTCGCTGGTTACGCCTATCTGAAGCGAGCTTGACAAAACAGGCAACAAGCAATCTTCACCAAATGCTGTGCCTGCTCCAGCTAATCTAAGTGTTGCTGGGTCTACCCTCCTCCTCCGTGAGGGATTCTGTGCGTCTTTAGCTGAGATGCATACGCATTTTAACCGGCGAGTCGTCGGCCTTCTCAGCTTCGTCTTGACTCGCTCAATGATTCTGCGACTGATTTGCCTAAGACCTACGGATTCTGCAACTTAGGGAACAAAGAGCCTGCCACGCAGGTTTGTTCCACTTGCCTATTTATACCAGATTAACTATATTGCGGTCAAGAAAATTTTCATCAAATATGAATGAATTTTCAACCGACCTTGTCAAGACACATAAGTGGCGTATTCGCCTGGGCTTATGAATGCTCCGCAAAAAAACGTGCCCAGAATTGGCGCTCCGGCTTATGGTTTTTATACTCACCACTACTCCTTTTTCGTCATCGCCCCGGGAGGTGGTGCGAAATATCGCACCCTACTATGTTCAACAGCCGGCAGCCAAATCCTTGCCCTCACTCAGTCTTGTTCTGTTCGGGATTCTCAGAATCAGTCTGGCCCTGCGGTTCCATACTTTCTTGATCGGGAGCCTGGCTCTGTTCGGACTGCGCTGTCGCGTGCTGGTCGCCGGCCTCGCCGGCCTGAGCCTCTGTGGCCTTATTTTCCTGTCGGTCACTTGCCTCGACCGACTGAGAATCCTCGTCTTGCGCGGCTTCCTCAGGCGGCTCCACAGCTTTGGCATCCTTTGTATCAGGCGTGCCCTGAGCAGTTGCACGTTTGGCGCGCTTGGCGGTTTCGCCCGTCTGCTCCTCAGCGGCCCACTGAACCCTACGCAGACTCAAACCGATTTTGCGGGCGTCACTATCGACCTTTAGAATCTTGACTTCAACCTCGTCACCCGGCTTAACAACGTCCTGAGGCTTATCAATCTTATGGTCGGCAAGCTCGGAAATGTGCAGCAGGCCTTCCAGGTCAGGCTCCAGCTCAACAAAGGCGCCAAAATTAGTAAGCTTTACCACCTTGCCCTTGATGATATGGCCGGGTATATATTTTTCCGGGATGGCACGTATCCACGGGTCTTCAGTCATCTGCTTTGTGCCCAGCGATATCCGCCGCTTGTCTTCGTTGACTTCCAGAACCAGACACTTGATTTCCTGGCCCTTCTGCAGCGCCTCACTGGGATGCCCGTATTTCTTTGTCCAGCTGAGGTCCGAAATATGTATCATTCCATCGATGCCCGGCTCTATCTCCACGAACGCACCAAAATTGGTCATACTGCGCACCTTAGCAGTGACAATCGTGCCGGACGGATACTTCTTGGCAGCTATCGTCCAGGGATTGGTTTCCGTCTGCTTGATTCCCAGCGATATTTCCTGCTTTTCCTTGTTAACATTCAATACGACAACTTCTATTTCATCGCCGAGATTAACCATTTCGCCGGGATGTGACAGGCGTCTGGTCCAGCTCATCTCGCTGATGTGCACCAGTCCTTCGATTCCATTCTCAAGGCGAACAAATGCGCCATAGTTCATAATATTGACAACTTTGCCCTTGACCCTCGCCCCAACCGGATAGCGCTGTTCCACGCTCTCCCACGGGCTGGGCGTCTTTTGCTTCAGGCCCAGCGAAATCTTCTCGTTCTCCTTGTCGACTCCGATAACGACACATTCGATGTCCTGGTCAAGCTGAACGACTTCCGAAGGATGTGATATTCTGCCCCAGCTCAGGTCGGAGATATGCAGCAGGCCATCCAAGCCGCCCAAATCCACGAACACACCGAAATCGGCGATATTTTTCACCACGCCTTTTCGCAACTGACCGACCTGGATGTCAGACAGAATCTTCTCTTTGCTGGTGCGGCGTTCTTCTTCGATGAGCTTGCGCCTTGATACGACAATGTTTCGGCCCTCGACATCGATCTTAAGAATCTTGCAGTCCACGTCTCTACCGATGAATCTGCTGATATCGCCCGGTTTTCTAATATCTACTTGCGAGGCGGGCAAAAACACGGGCACGCCAATATCGACCAGCAAGCCGCCCTTGATGCGGCGTATGACCTTGCCCGTCACCACGTCTCCCTCCTTTTTCGTATTGATAATCGTTTCCCAGCCTCGAATGACATCGGCTTTACGCTTGCTCAAGAGGATGAGTCCGCTTTCGGAATCTGTGTCTTCAAGAAGAACCTCAATCTCTGTGCCCGGCGTTATCTCTTCGGGACTGCCAAATTCAGCGGCATCGACGACGCCTTCGCTCTTTAAGCCGACCTCGACCATCACATCGTTGCCGATCTGCGACACAATAGTCCCTTTGAGAATGGTTCCGGGCAGACGTAAGTCTACCCTGGTCGTAAGGGCTTGCTCCAGATACCGACTTTCCTCGTCGCTGAACATTTCGCCGACCTGCTGGTCGAGCTGCTGTTCCGACAGACCTAACTTATTGACTATGTTCCTATCTACCATAAACGTAAGTTCCTCTGTGGAGTCTACGTTTGCCGGCCTGCCGGCGCCCCACATTTACGCTAGCAGGCTTCTGTGCACCACTGCACGAAATAGAGTTCATGGTTAGCTACTTACCAAAGCGCATCTGCCCACGCAGCAAATGCGCAATTTATCGCCGGTCGCTACCCTAAGAATTCCGCCCAGCACTGCCGGTATCAAACCGCCCAAGGCGGACCAAGTTTCCGACAAATTCTGCTATTATCCAATCAGGCGTCGACGCACCAGCCGTAACGCCTGCTACATTTTTGCCGAAAACCAATCTTTTATCAAGTCCGTTCCAATTTTCAAGATGATACGTTTGCCGGTTCACTTTCTTGCAAAGCTCAGCCAACCTGCGGGTATTGGAGCTTTCCAGGCCGCCAAGCACAAACATTATATCCACTTGCTTGCACAACTGCACAGCGGATTCTTGCCTCTTGATTGCCTCTTTGCACAAAGTATTGATCACTTTCAACTGGCTGAAACCCCGACGCCCTATTGCACCGAGCATTTTGCCAAAGTGCTCCGGACTTTGGGTGGTCTGACAAACGACGCCTAACTTGGCATTTTCCGGCAGCTTCTGCAAATCCGATTCGTCGGCGACCACAACGACATCCGCAGCACAGCCCATCACCGCCTGAACCTCAGGGTGGTTTTCATCACCGATAATTACTACTTTGTAGCCATCGTCGGCCAACTGTTTTGCTATACGCTGCACCCTCTTAACCAGCACGCAGGTTGCGTCGACTATTTTAAGTCCCCTTTGTTTTAGTTTCGCTATTTGCTCTGGAGCAGCACCGTGCGAGCGGATAAGAACCGAGCCTGACCCCCGCTCCCGGCTTCCGCAAGGAAGACGCGGGGGTATGTCCTCAACATCGTTCACGGTTTTCAGCCCGGCTTTTGCCAATTGCTGCACCACATCTTGGTTGTGGATGATAGGACCAAGACTATAAACATCCTTTTCCTGTGCCAGAATCTTCTCAGCTATCGTGATAGCATTTCTGACACCGTGACAAAATCCACACTTTTGGGCGACCAAAACTTTCATAGCACCTGACCGGCCCGGGGGCCGCCGTGCCGGCGGCGGCTAAACGCCTGTCCATAAATAAGCTATTCCAGAGGTTCGATATAAATATTGCGGTACTGTATGGGCGTGCCTTCGCTTTGCAGGCAAATCTTGCCCGATGTAACCGAGCATTTGGTGGCCACATTCTGCAGCACGCCGTTAACCAGCACCACCACCCANNGTGTTCCACTGACCGAGCGGTTTTTCACTACTATCTTTCAGCTTTACCACCCTGCGACCTTTGACCCGCTCGCTCTGACTGGCGTGTTCACGGAACTCGATTCCGCCAATCTCCCAGAAGTCACCGGCACTGCCTGACTGCAATTGACACTCCAGGCTTTTTGGCCAGACCATGTCAGGGCCGCTCATGTGAACGAGCACACCGTTGTTGCCCCCCTTTTCAGGCCAGCACCACTCCACGTGAATAAGGTAATTGGCGTAGTCTTTTTCGGTGCGCATATAACCGACTGGACGTCCCTCACAACAAAGTACGCCATCCTTGATTGACCAGGTCTTTGTAACATCGTGCGACGGATCGGGCACAAAGAGTTTCCAGCCGGCAAAGTCTTTGCCGTTCCACAACATCGTCTTACTTGTCGGAATGATCGGCTCATCTTTGCTCTGCGGCGTGCGTTCTGCCGCAGCCGCAAGAGATGTCGTCATCACCATTATCACGCCCGCAATCCCAAAGCGTTTCATAGAATCCCCTTTCTTTGGAGTACGTTGTTCCAGCTTCAGACAAGTTGTGTCTTGCCGGGAATCGCCACGGCCGGCGCCGGCAAGTCGCCGAACTCGTATTTTGGCGGACTCAGGTCCAGTTTGGAGGCTTTCATAGCCCAGTCCCAGCTCAGCGCACGCCCCGTATAAGCGCTGATGCGGCCCATAATGCAGGTCAGCGTACTCTCGGCAACACGCCTACCCTCGTTCAGAGCTTGACCCTGGCGAATGGCGGCAATCTGGTCGGCGTGCTGACGCAGGCAGGGCTCGACGTTATCCCATGCATATTCCACTTCCTCCCGGCCTTTGATGACTGTTCGGCCAAAGTCCATATAAGCCGATCCTTTCGTCCCGACCAGCCGCTGGTCATTACGGTCACTGCAGCCGTCGATCTGGGCGCCCATATACTCGACCCGCACGCCATTGGGATACTCATACTCGACCGCGAAATGGTCATAGACATCGCCGTACTCCGGAGCGGTTCGCACCTGTCTGCCGCCCATACCCATACATTGGACCGGATGTGCATCCATCGCCCAGTTCATCACGTCCAGATTATGCACGTGCATCTCGACGATGAAGTCTCCCGAAAGCCAGGTCAAAAAGAGCCAGCGACGGAGCTGCCACTCCATATCCGACCAGGCAGGCTGACGCTCCTTTGACCCCCAGGTCAACATGCCGTCGCCGATTCTGACGCACTGGCCGCCTAAGATGTCGCCCAGAGCGCCGTCGCGGATGCTTTTAACGCCCTGCACTAAATGTGATATCCGCCGCATCTGGGTTCCGGCCAGTATGGTCAGCTTTTTCTTATCCGCCAGCTCCGACGATGCAATCACCGAGCGCACACCAACGGGGTCTACCGCGACCGGCTTTTCCATAAATACATGCTTGCCGGCTTCGATGGCGGCCTTAAGGTGTATTGGCCGAAAATGCGGCGGCTCCGTCAGTATCACAAGGTCAACATCATCACAGGCAATAACATTCTTGTAGGCATCCCAACCGACGAAACACTTATCGTCAGCGACTTTTACCTTCTCGCCGAGCCTCTTCTTCAGATTCGCCAGAGAACCGACCATACGGTCCTTGAACAGGTCACCTATCGCGACAAGCTGCACGCCCTGGGCTGAGCTCAGGCAATTTGTCGTATCGTATGTCCCGCGGCCGCCACAGCCTATCAGGCCGACGCGAACGGTGTCACTTCCTGCCGCAAATATCCTGCTCGTTTGCGAGGTCAAGGCGGCTGCACCAACAACGGCAGACTTCTTGATAAAATCGCGTCTGGACAGACCTGACAGTTTTTTTGCCACCTTTGTTTTCATGGATTATCCTTTCAACCGACCATCAGCAAATATTTTTGCCACAGACAGCACAGAGAACTCAGAGCAAGTATTCCATTCTTTTCTCTCTGTGAACTCTGTATCCCTTCGGCTTCGCTCAGAGCCCGCCCTGAGCTTGCCGAAGGGACAAGCCTCTGTGGCTCCCCTGCTTCCAAAAATCGCTAAATAAGCGGCGTTTTGCCGGGCACAGCCACCGAAGCATCCGGCGCCGGCCCTGATTCATAACTTGCCGGCGTCAGGTCCAGTTTCGAGGCCTTCATGGCCCAGTCCCAGCTCATCGCCCGGCCCGTATATGCGCTCATTCGCCCCATAATCGCCGCAAGGGTGCTCTCGGCGACCCGACGCCCTTCATTCAACGCTTTGCCGGCACGGATACCGGCAATTAGGTCGGTGTGCTCCTGCACATACGGGTTTGGGTTTGGACCATCGTATTTATATGCCTTGGCCCCCTCGATATAGCCGGTTGTGCTGTCGGTATATGCCACGCCTTTTGTCCCAGCTATTCTTTCGGAAACTCTATCGGTGCAGCCATTTATCTGTCGGCACATGCTTGACACCCGCACGCCGCGCGGATACTCAAGCTCGACCGCGAAGTGGTCATAAATATTGCCAAGCGTCCGCACCTGCCGGCCGCCCATGCCCATACACTGCACGGGGTTAGCCCCGATCGCCCAATTGACTACGTCTACGTTGTGCACGTGCTGCTCAACAATATGGTCGCCGGATAGCCAGGTGAACCACGGCCAGTTGCGGCACTGCCAGTGGATGTCGGACATGCCCGGCTGCCGCTCATACCACTTCCAGTAACCCAGCATATCACTGCCGTTCCAATAGCATTGTGCGGCGACGATGTCGCCGATGTCACCGTTCTGAATCCGCTTCATAATCTCAACGTAATGAGCCTGGTGTCTTCGCTGAGTACCAGCCACGATTGCCAGACCCTTCTTCTCAGCCAGCTCAGACGAAGCAATAATTGAACGAATGCCCGCCGGGTCCACACCCACAGGTTTTTCCATAAATACGTGTTTGCCCGCTTCTATAGCCGCTTTTAGATGTGCGGGGCGAAAATGCGGCGGCCCGGCCAGAATTACCATATTTACGTCACAAGCAACCACTTTCTGGTGGCAGTCAAATCCCACAAAGCATCTTTCCCTGGCGACCTTGAACTTAGCACCTAATTTCTTTTTCAGCTCCTCGAATGAGCCATCCAGCCGGTCTTTGAAAAGATCGCCCATCGCAATCAGCTCGACTCCGGGTGCCGCGTTGACGCAGTCCTGTACCGCGCCTGTGCCGCGACCGCCGCAGCCGAGCAGCCCCACCCTGATGGTATCGGAGCCGGCTGCGAACATCTTGCTCGCCGGCGACCCCAGCACCGCCAGGGACACCGCCGCTGAGGTCTTAATAAAATCCCTGCGGGACAATGGCCTTGCTTCTTGTCCAACTTTGTCTTTCATCGATAACCCTTTCGCTTAGCGTACGCGCTCAAAAATTACTCGCGCACTCTCTTGGTTTACCCTCTGTGACTTCAAAAGCAAGCATACCTACAGTCACAGACCCCGTCAAGCGCAATCATACAGGCCGCCTGGCTTGCAAAACCACTTAGCCTGGGTAATTACGGTATGGTTTTTTGCCGCGTTTGAGTCGGTATATATCCTGCATCCGGCGCAGCCTGGACGTGACAAGTTCTGCCAGCTCTCGATCGCTCATATTCTTTGCCTGCTCGGCGGTTATAGCTTGCCCGTAGCAAACCGTAACGTGAGCCGGCGAGAAGACCTTCTTATGCCTCGGCCAGCATTCAAACGCCCCATCAATCAGCACCGGCACTACCGGCACTTCCGCCTGCCGGCACAGAAGGCCAAAGCCCGGCTTAAACGCCCTGATCCGTCCGTCGCTTGTACGGGTGGCTTCCGGGAAAAGGCAGATGCTGTTGCCCTGTTTCAGACCGGCGATGACGGTCTTAATAGATGACACATCCGGTTTGTCCCTCTTAACCGGTATTGCGTTAAGCGAGCGAATCAGCAGGGCAAAAAATCCGTTGCGAAAGAGTGAATCACGGGCAACAAAATGCAGATGCCGCCTCAAAGCCACGCCGCAGAATATCGGGTCGAGAAAGCTCTGATGGTTGCTGGCCAGTATAACGCCTCCCCCCTCGGGGACATTCTTTGTGCCATAAGCACGGAAACCAAAAAAACCCATGCAAAAAACCCGGCAGCTCCATTGCACCAGCCAGTACCACACCGGCCGGAGGCCGGGAATATCGAATTTGCCGCAGTTTCCGCTGGCTCTCACTTCTTTAGGCATTTTTGTTTCACGTAGCGCAAAGCCTTACCCACAACCTCGTCAATACTTAGGTTGGTGGTATCGAGAATAATAGCGTCACCAGCCGGTCTTAATGGACCGACGGTTCTGTGCTCGTCGCTTTTGTCTCTTTGTTCGATGGCCTGCCGCACTTGCTCGAGGCTCTGACTACAGCCTTTTGCCCGCAACTCCGCTTGTCTTCTTCTTGCTCTTTCCGGCAAAGCCGCTGTCAAGTAGAATTTCATGTCCGCGTCGGGAAATGCCACTGTGCCCTGGTCTCTTCCTTCTGTAACTACTTTTTTATGCCTTGCCGCAAATTCTCGCTGCATCTGGACCAATTTGGCCCGTACTTTTGGCGCAGCGGCGATATACCGTGCGCTGGCAGTTATATCCGGCTGGCGAATCTGCTCGGTGACATCGATCCCGTTGACAAAAGCACGCATCCCCGTTTCCACGGGGACGAGTTTACGCCTGCGAAGGCAGGGGTCTGCCTCGGCTAAGAACTTGAACTTACTTTTTTCCATAACCGCGAGCAGTTCCTGCTCATCGTTCATATCCACGCCGGCACATTTGGCAGCAATTGTCACCGCCCGGTACATCGCACCGGTATCCAGAAAGGCGGCATCCAGTTTTTCGGCCAATCGCTGTGCCACCGTGCTTTTGCCGCTGGCTGCTGGACCATCGATGGTAATGACCAAACCTGCCATAACAAGAACCGGGAAACCCCCAGTGAGGGTTCCCGCAAGGCGGGGTCCCAAACTGGGGGCTAAATATTGTTCCACGTTTTTGCCTGGCCTATTTTTACCACGATGATACTCGTATCGTCAACCTGCCTGGCCAGTCCCACGAACCGCCTTCTGTAGCCGAGGATATTTCCAAGCATCTGCTCGGCTGAATCGTTGGTGAACTTTTTCGCGGTCTGCAACAAGCTTTCTCTGCCCCAGAGCTGGCCATCGAAGTTGGTCGCGTCAATCAGCCCGTCGCTATAAAACAACAGGCAATCGCCATCTTTCAATGGGCGAGTTTCAATTTCGTATTCTGCCCCTGCCTCGACGCCAAGAACAATGCCGCCCTTTTCAAGACCCATCGTCTGCCCGTCCCTTATTAGCATGGTCGGCTCGTGCCCGCAATTGCAGTAAGTGATGGTCATATCTTTAATGTCGATGATCGCGTAAAACAATGTTACAAACTCACCGTCTCTACATTCCTGGCACATCATTTTATTGAGCTTGCTGATAATTCCCCAAACGGCATCCTTGCTGCTTGTGCCGTCCGAGTAAGCCCGCACAGCACCCCGAAATAGACTCATCATCAGCGCTGCGGGAACGCCCTTACCTATCACATCTGCAATCGCCACGGCAACGCAGCTCCGGCCTATCTGGAGAAAATCGTAAAAGTCACCGCCCACCTCGAAACACGGGATATAGGTAGCCGCTATATCCAGGCCCTTTACCCACGGCGCTTTTTCCGGGATCATTCTTCGCTGGATATGCGCTGCCAGGCGAACCTGCTCGGCCATTCGCGCCCCTTCGATCCTCTGGGCATAAAGCTTGGCGTTGGTTATCGCTACGGCACACTGCGAGGCCACCGCCCTGGCCAGCTGTATGTCATCCTCGTCGAAACATTTGGGTTTAGGACTATACAGCCGAAGCACGCCGATGGGCTTATTCCTGAAACGCATTGCCACCGTGAGCTGACTGACCAGACCCTCCGTGATGGTTGCCTCTTTATATTTGACCCGGTCATCGACCCGCATATCGTCCAGCACGACGGCCTCGCCCGCAAAAGCGGCCTTGACCACCGCATCATCTTTGGTTACCGGCCCTTTGTTGCGGTACTGTTCGCTGAGTCCATAAGTGCTTCGCATCTTCAAGTCGTTGGTCTGTTCATCCAACAGGCGAATCGAGCAGGCCTTGACGCCCACGATCTTAACCGCCGCTTCGGCCAGCTTATCCAGCACTTCCTGGAGCGAGAAATCCCCCGCCACCAGCGTGGTAAGCTGATAAATCTGCTCGTCTCTTTCTAATTGTCGTTTCGTCTTTCTGGACATAACACACTACCACTGCAAATCGACCGGATTATACTTGACTTGAAGCTGCCGGTGAACCTAAATCTCTTTACTACTGCCAGTCGCCAACGATTGTTCGGTTGCACGGGGCAATTAAAAGTGAGCCAGGTTGCCAAACATATAGTTTTTACGGGTCACGTGCAGGGCGTGGGCTTTCGCTTCACCGCTCACCACATAGCCAGCGGCTATCGGTTGACCGGCTTTGTCCGCAACCTGCCGGATGCAACGGTGGAAATGCTCGCACAGGGAACGCCCGACGATATTGATAGTTGCATCAGCCAGATACAGAATTCTTTCGCCGGCTATATGAGAGATAGCATCATTGAAGACGTGCCTGTCGATGCTCGATATACGGAGTTCAGAATCACCTTCTAAAACCATGTATAAACCACAGATTAACACAGATAAGCACGGATTAAAAAGTGAAGAATAACTCAGTGAAATCCTTCGACCGGGCTCAGGACAGGCCTGTGAAATCCGTGGTTAATTCGATTGCCGGTTACTAGCCGACCGTCGCAAAACGAAAACCCCGCAATACATTGCGGGGGTAAAAGGTATGCAGAAGCTGCGATACCCTACTCCGGTTAACCCCGGCCTCGGCGCGTCCGGGCAGAGGCCCAGCCGGCGTCCCGATCTTCGCCGAGACGAGTCGCCGACGCGACAAAGCTATGGCGACGGCGCGTGCGAGCGTTAAACCTCCGCCAATATAACGGTGTAGGGTATGCTCGGCATACCGCCAAATCGCCCAAATGGTATGCAGAAACTGCCATACCCTACGCGCCGTGCATTTTGCCGCCCAAGTGCTTATCGCCTGCGTTGACGAACGCCTTCCCATAGCCTGTCCGGCCTTCGCAGCTTGTGGCTTAGCCACGAGCTGCGCTGGCCGCGGGCCAGCCGCTTCGGCGGACTAGGCTCAAGCCGAGGCTTTGCGGATGGCTTTTTCCCCGGCTAAGCACGTACGAGACGTGTTTGCGCTGCCCGTCTCTATCAGAGTGCTTCAGAGTTACTGGCCTGAACGGTGAGGCTGGATTTGCATATTCTTGTCATACTCCATAATGAAGCTGTATCGCACAACCGTTGCCTTTTCCCCGACGCTATTCGGCGCCAATTGCAGGTCCCATCGCAAGATGCCCTTTTTCCGCGCGGTTCGCAGATACTCGGCGTCTTTGCTCAGCTCCGGGTCGGCTTTTTCAAGCTCTACTTTAACGGAAGTGTCATCCGTGTATGGCAGACGGTCGAGCAATTTTAGCTTCACCGGCGTATTCTTGTAGCTGCTCAGGGCAATACGGTAATAATAGGTGTCGATCCGGTTGCCGCCTTGAATCCGTGATTTCTTGTCTTCGAGCTCGTGGGCGACGCGAACCTGCGAATCTATGCCGAAGCCCGCTGTGAATTTCTCGCCGATGGTAACTTGAGGCAACTGTCCCTTGCCGACAAATTCGCCGTTGCGGAACATAGTTGCCTGGCCGGGCAGAAGGATCGTGTCACTGTCGTTAAGCAGGTCCGCCTGAAGGTAAACATAGTCGGTCAGCAAAGGTGTGGCCAGCAAGACAAATTCGGCTTTCGCAGTAATCGTGGCGATGCTTACCAACTGCTGGTCGCTCCGGCTGGGCAGTGTCAGTTTGCCGGGCAAATCGTATGTTACACTGATTCCCTCGATGCGGGAAACTTCGGCTATCTGTCGCTGGAATTCCTCGACCTCTTTCCGGCCAACGCTGAAGACAAATGCCTGGTTTTGAATCGCCAGCTCGTTAAGCTCTACGTTCGCTGCCACGCCCTTTTTGACATTGGCCTTTCGAGACATTAGATACTGTCGAGCCTGTTCCGCTCCCAGCAGGGCCTGTTGTCCCGCTTGTTGTGCGGGGGCAGAAGCAGAAAGGCTCACAAGCATTGGTTCCAGAATCGGAGCGGCGGCGACCATCGTTGGCTCGGCGGTGGAAAGGCTTAAAGCGATGCCGTTCCAGTCTTCGCCGCTGGTCTGGTTAACCACCGCGTGGTACTCAATCAAGGCGTTCGATTTGTCGGGGTCGGCGCGAAGGTTGTATTGCGGCACCCAGCTGGCTCCGTCCACCAGGTAGCTTAGCTCTATGATTGCCTTCTTGGGCTGCCGCGAAGCAGGGTCGCTCTTACTCTGGCTGCTCAGGAAAAGCACCGCTTCTCGCTCGGCGCGAGAGCTGCTGCCGGCGAGTTCCTGGCGTTTGCGCTGGAGCAGCTCCAGCTCCTTTTGTAGACTGGCCTGCAGGTCGCCAAGCTCAAGCGTCTTTTCATGCCACTCGATAGATTTCTCCTCAAGATATTGTGTGAACGACTCAATTTGTTCGGACTGCATCACCGAGCGGTTCAAATCAACGTTGGCGGCGTCCACGCTCAGCTTCCATAAGTCTCTAAACTTATTCCGTAAATCGTTGATATTTTCCTGTTCGCTTTTTGCGTGGTATTGTTTGTTCTTGAGGTCTTCTATCTGGGCGTCTATTTGCTTGACTTCTTCCCGCGTGTCTTCTTTGACCGCTTGCTCGCGATATCTTACGCTCAGCACCTTAACGTCGCCTACCGTCTGCGCATACAGACTTTCGGGAATGATCCTGGCCGGCAAGTTTTCGACTATCAGCTCCGAGGTGCCCGGCGGCAGGTCAATACTTATGGCCCGGGTCACCAGGGCTTGGCCACGATAAACCGTCACTTTTGAGATCGTGCCCGCTGTTCTGGGTGCATCGGCAAAAACCAGACCGGCCAATAAGCCGGTTATCGCAGCCGCAAGTATGGACGTTCTTGTTCGGTTCTTCATTCTTTGGCTCCTTTCAAAAAGGTTCTTAGAATGCCCTGTTCAGATTATGTGACAATATCGGTTGAGAACAAAGTAAAATGTGTGTAAAATAACCGCCGCGGTTTTTTTACAGAACATTTACAAATCCTGTGCCTAAGTTTGGCTTATAATATAAATGAGGACAAATTATGGCTTCGCAAGAAAATATGCACATACTCGTGGTTGAAGATGAGCAGAAAATTCGGACTGCCCTAATGGATTTTCTCGAGTTTCACGGCTTTACGGTCACGCCTGCCGTAGACGGGCTGGAGGCGCAGCGCATCGTCAGCGAAGGTAAGTTCGATTTGATTCTGCTTGACCTGATGCTGCCGAAAATTAGCGGCGAGCAACTGTGCTCTATATGGCGGCAGAACGCCTTGCAGACCCCTATTATTATAGTGACGGCCAAGGGACAAGAAAAAGAAAGAATAAAGGGGCTGGACCTGGGCGCCGATGACTATATTACAAAGCCGTTTTCGCTCGAAGAGATGCTGGCAAGAATCAAAGCCGTGCTGCGAAGAACAGATCCTACGCGAGCGGTCGGCCAGGCTTTTAGGTTTGCAGATTTGGACATCGATGTCGGAGCACTTAAAGCCAGACGCGAGGATAAAAAAATAGAGATCACTAAACGCGAGGCGGCAATCATACAGTATTTTGCCGCCAATCCGAATCGGGTCATCAGCAGAGAAGAACTATACAAAGAAGTCTGGCACGATACGATGACCGACTTAGGCACAAGAACAATGGATATGCACATCGCAAAGCTAAGGAGCAAAATCGAGCCGGACACTGCTGATCCAACGATCATCAAGACGGTCAGAGGCGCAGGCTACAAGTATGAAGTTTAGTGCCCCAGGTCGATAGACGCAAATGTACGTACGCCTGACTATTCTGTCTGTGATAATTCTCGCCGCTGTGTGCGGGCTGAGCTGGCTGGGATACCGCGCCATCGAGATACGGGCACAGGGCCTGGAAGGGGCCCGGCTGGGCCAATTCGCAGAAGTGGCGGAACAAATCCGGCAGGACGTGAAACGAAAGCTGGATGAGTTCATGCAGACAGAGCAACAGCGCCCCTGGACCGACTATCAGTACTACTATGTGCCCGAGAACGTGGCGGCCGCTCAGCAATCCGCCACAGGCGGACCGTTGCTGCGTTCGCCGCTGGGCGACCGGCTGGAGAACAACCTGGCGTACGGCAACTTTCAAATCGAGCCGGAAGGAACAATTGTAACCCCCTACGTGGCACGGCCATCCTGGGCGTGGTCCCACGGGCTGGAAGCCCATGCCACGGAACAGTTGCAGCAAGGCCGCCAAGATGAACAAGCCGGAAAGGTCGATGCTCACCTAAACAACATTAGACAGAACCTGCTGCCTGCGTTAAGCTCCACTTCGGGTGGATTCAAGTTTCCTTCCAGCGCGTCCGCGAAGTCGTATCCGTCCGCAAAACCTGCCTTAGATTCTTTCTCGGCCGATACGAAGGGACTCGGCAAAGATCAAAAAGTCGCCGAAGGCAAAGAGCAACAAACTCAGGCCAAAGGCGGACGCAAGAAACAATACACCATCGACAGCCTCCAAGAAGCGTCTCAACAAGCACAGGTCATCAACCAACCACGCTCAATCGTGGCCTCCAATGTGGCGCAGAACGTCGAGCTCGCCCTGCAGCACGCTGAACACGAAAATGTTGCCGTTCCCGATGGACCCGCCCGTCAGCGCGATGTTGTTCAAGGACGTATAGCTCAAAGCCAGCCAGCGCAAATGCAACAACCAGCCCAGCCTCCTGCTCAGCAATCCGCCGCAGGCGGACCTGGCGAGCCGGGCCAAACTGAAACCGTGCAGATTCGGATCGAACCATTCGTGCCGCTGGTTGTGCCCAGCCAGGCCGGTCAGCAATCTGTGTTCGGTGGGCAGGTTTTTCTGCTCAGGCACGTGCAAATCGAAGACAGGCACTTGTTGCAGGGATTTCAACTCAATGAAAAACAGCTAATCGCGGAACTCAGAGAATCCGCCGAGCGTTTTATGCGCCAAGGAATGACATTCGAGCTGGTTCAAACGCCAGGCGCCGAAACGCTAGAAAGTGACGCCGGCAAAGCGATCGCCTACACCGCCATATTGGACTTCGGCTTCGGAGATTTGGTATTGAAGCTCAAAGAAATTGATCCTGCCTGGATAGCTAAACAGATAAGTCAGATTCGGAACTGGTATTTCAGCATTATTACGGTGGTGCTTCTGGCGGTGATGCTGGCACTGGGCAGCTTATGGCTGGCCGCACGGGCACAAATTAAACTGGCACAAAAAAAGGACGATTTCATATCAGCCGTCTCACACGAGCTTCGGACGCCGCTGACTTCAATCCGAATGTACTCGGAAATGCTGGAAAAGAACTGGGTAAAGTCAAAAGACAAGCTGACTGAATACTACAAAAGCATGCGGCAGGAAAGCGAAAGGCTCAGCCGGCTAATAGAGAACGTGCTGGACTTTTCCAGAATCCAGAGAGGTCGAAAAAAGTATGCCTTCGGCCTGGGTGACATCAACGCATGTATCGCAGAGGTTGTCGAGATGATGACGCCCTATGCAGCGGAGAGTGGCTTTTCTATAAGGAAGGAATTCGGCGAGCTTACACAGGCGGCTTTCGACCGTGACGCTGTCACTCAGATAGTGGTCAACCTGCTGGACAACGCAATCAAGTACGCACGCAGCGCCGAGGACAAAACTATTACGGTTCGGACCAGAAGTAATGCTCAATTCGTCACGATTGAGGTCGAAGACCATGGCCCAGGCGTCCCGCATCGCCAGCGGAAGAAAGTCTTTGAGCAGTTCTATCGCTGTGGCTGCGAAGCTACTCGTGAAACTGCCGGCACGGGGCTGGGATTGGCGCTTGTGAAAAAATTCGCCCAGGCACACAACGGCTTTGTGGAAATCCTTACCGCCAAGCCCACCGGAGCAATCTTCAGAGTGGCCTTAGCTGCCCCGCGGCCAGCGCAGCGAGCTGCCCGGGTGCAATAATTGTCAAGGGACCCCGCTTGGCGGGGACCCAGGGTCCCGAGCGAAGTCGAGGGATCGGTGCTTGTCGGCAGTTGAGCCGAAGCAAATAAACGAAGTCAGGATTAGCCCGGCACCAACAAAAAATAGCACCAGCCGTCGGCGGGGTTCGCTACACCGAGTAAGCCAGGCAGGGACCGCTTCCTGCGGGAATTTCGAATTTTCAGGGTGGGTTCTCGACTGCTCTGCCAGGACCCTCCCTTCGGCGGTCCCCGCTCTCGCGGGGACATTAGCCCCCGCCTGGCGGCGGGGGTACCCCGGCCAGTGGCCGGGGCTAAGCGGGGGTACCCCAGACAGGGCACGTCTGGCAATAGCTAACTGCTCCAGCGTTGCGCTGGGGTACACGGTGTTTGGCTCCTGACGCTCAATGCCCAGGGCAGCCGGGGCAAGCCTCTCAAATAGGTTGGGATCTGCGTCTAATAACTCCAGCAGCACATCATACTCGGAGTTTAGAGATCGCAGCTGGGCAAGTGCTTCTTGCGCGTCGTTTAACAGTTGCCTGTTCCGAAAGTACGCAGTCAGGTCATCGCAAAGGACGGCCCCGGCCACGGCTGCCGCGCCGATGCCAAAAAAGACCATAAATATGAGCCTTCGGATGATATTTTGCCCATCCATGGCCTAAACCATGTATAAACCACAGATTAACACAAATAAGCACGGATTCTCCGTCGCCCGTGACCCGAGCGACGCCTCATCCGTGCCTAATTCGATGTCCTACACCGGATAAACAGGCAGTTGTTCTCTGAGCAGCTTATAAATCTTTTCGTTCTTTTGGATTGCCTGCTGAGCGGTCTTTCTAAACAGAGTTTTCAACTCCTCAAAGTCCGTAGTTCTAAGAGCTGCCAAATCCTTTTTCTGGCCATCGCCGGCGTTTGCCGCCACGAACTTTGCCATTGTTTCGGCTGCCATTTCTCGAATGAGCTGCCATAGCTCTTTACCCTGGCTGGCGGCAATTGCCCGACCCAAAGCCAGCGATAAAGATAGAATGGCATTCATTCCCAGAACGCCTTTTCTTTGCATCACATGTATCTTATCCTCAACTGCAGCCTCTTTGGCGATAATTCCCGCAGCCACCGCTTGTTCGCTCTCAAGGCGGAGCAGCTCTCTGTCTACGTCAAGCAGACTGCCGAGTTGTGCAAGCCTCCTTCCCATGAAGGCTTTGGCAAGCACGGTTTCGATGTGCCTGACCGCCTCCATACAGCCTTTGCCGTCGTAGCGTCTGGCCTCTCTCCAACGATTCAGCAACTGCTGGTCGTTCTTGGCCTTGATAGCGGCAAAGTCCAGGCTTTTCTTGAAGCGATATGTGCCGTCTCCGGCATTATTAAATAGATCCGGGTACTTCTTAGTGAGCTCACCGGCGGTAATGATGCTGTCTACGTAGTGGATTGCCTCATCCACGCCGGCTGACGTGCCAAGCGGCGTCGAGCCTTTGAAGCGAATGATTCCGGTCCTGCCCAAGAACACGGTCGCAGCGGCAGACGGGATGCCGGCATTGGTTGCCTCCTCGGTTCCGCCGACGGCTTCAATGGCCAACATTCGCATCAATAGGGCAGCGATGTCGATCTCGGCGGCATCGGGCATGACCGTGACGTCCTCCTTGCCGGTCAGTATCCGTACCAATTCCTTAACGTTTTCTCCTACTTCCTTCCTTTCCTGGTCTGTCATTTCTCTCTGCGAGGCTTTAACCAGGGCTATTATTTCCATGACGCGTCCGTACTTTTGCAGTCTCTCGGTATTAGCGCCGCCGCCTGCCTTCATACCGAGACTATTCATTGCTGTGGAGATGTCCGCCTCGAAGGGGTCATTCGGCGACTTGGAACGGTGAGAGACCACCAGCTCTGCCCCGTAACCGATGGCCGTTAGCATCGCCAGCACCGTTTCCGACAGGGTTCCGATCTGGTTGGCTTTGATAAGAGCGGCATTGATTTCCTCGTTCTTGGCGCAGGCTTCAATGTTCTCATCTTTGGTGGTGACCAGGTCGTCGCCGATAATAAATATCTTGTCCCCGAACTCCTTCATCAGGAGTTTCCAGCCGGCATGGTCTAGCTCCCCGAATCCGTCCTCGATGGAAAGGACGGGTATCCCTTCGTCCATAGCTTGCTTGTAAAGTGCAAGTATCCCATCCCGGCTCATGTCGACCTTACCCTTGTCTCTCCAGAAGCGATACATTCCGACGGAGTCCTTCTGCCCGGTCTCTTCGCGGTAGGCGTTTTCCAG